>NZ_JAEQCF010000164.1:0-3925 GCF_020738625.1 Microcoleus sp. PH2017_09_SFU_O_A | reverse complement strand
TCTTGACTCCAGGCAAGTCTAATATATAGTCTAAATAAAAGTCCATGACAGTAAATGTATTGTTTGTTACATTATACACCATAAAGTCAGGAGAGCCAGGATTCTTTGGAACAAGTAATGCGCGAAGAAAATACTCCTAATTCATTACCTGTGATTACGATTGGAAATGCTGATAGATTACTGAATGATTCGGAATATCGAGAACGTTGTGTTGAGAGTCTAATAGAGATTGTGCTTGGTATTAATGGCTATATGGGTGTAAGTCGGCTTTTCATCCCATGAGGTTGGTCGAGATTGTTGAAGAAGTGCGATCGCAATTTGATTACCAATAGATATTGCGATCGCGCTTCTTCTGCTACTTATGAAGTTTGAATTTAATTTCAATTAATCAATTCTAGTAAACCTAATACCCCAAGCAGTAAATGTATTTGCATCTACAATACTTAGCTGATTTTCAGCAGAGCAACAAGCTGGTCTATCTGGCCAACCAGTCTTAAAAGTGACAGAAAAAGAACTACCCTTTGATACAGATTGGGGAATTGTTCCTTGAAAAGTTATATTTCCTGCTGGTACACAGTTATCACCTATAATCTTTTTGGCAACTAGAGAATTACCACTAACAGAAATCTGTACTTCTTCTGTTAATCCTCCTCTTTCACAAGTGTAACCATTTCCTCTCCATGTACCTACAAACATTTTACGCCAATATTCCTCTCTAATCTTTGCTGTGAAGTTCTGGCAGTTATTTCCGATTAGCTCGTATTTACCATCTCTTGGTTGAAGTACACATCGATCTGGAAGAATTCTACGGAACTCGCTCACAACTAAACGCACAATATTAGGATTATATTTCTCACGATCGATTGGCACGAAATTATTTACGTTACCCCCGTTAGGTTCTTTCCCACTGTTAAGTGAATTTTTGGAGTATTTGAACCTTCCTTCTGGACCAAAACCAATGTTATCAACTATCTCACCACTATCGCAGAAGAAGATATGTTCGTGGGAAAGTTCCGTATTTGTAATACCTTGTCCTGGTAATATATCTCCACCTGGTTTCCTTAGCTCTGGAGGAAGCCAGTAATTCAATAAACCCTGAACATTCCACGCACCAAAAAACACAGGCTGTTGAGCGAAGACTACATACTTACCACTCTGGAGGCATACTCTTTTGGAGGCAAGGGATTGTGCTTGGGCTGTACCTGAAAAGAACAGAGGAGACAAAAAGCCGAGTGTGGTCGCAATAATAGCCAATTTTTTCATAATGTTATTTCTCTTGACTATCCTCATTGTTCAGAAAAGTCATTAATTGGGCTTGAGCAAGAGCAGAATAATTTATATAGGTTATAAAACACTACTTCAACTTTATTGAATTCGATTGTGTTTTATTTTTATTCAATGATTATATTTTGTCGGTTTTAGCTTTGACAACTCAAAAGAGTCGGATTTAGTACCCAATTTTTCTAACCATCCCGAACCAATTTAGTAGGATTTGGTACAATTCAGTTGACAAAGTAGGATTTAGTAGGATATAGTACATTCAACCGCACTCAACCCAGACCCATGAATGTTGAAGATGTTGTAGAATGGGCGAATAATTCGATTTTTGACAAAACTGGAGAACATCTTACACCTATACAGGAAGCAATACTGATGGGTGTTTGGCAAAGACAAAAATATCCTCAAATCGCTAAAGACTTCCATTGTAGTGAATCTCACGTAAAAAAAGAAGCGGCTAAGTTATGGGAAAAGTTGCGTGAGGAATTAGGAGAAGACCTTAATAAATTAAATTTTCGTTCTAAGTTAGAGAAAAAGTATAGAGTTTCTCAAGCTTCCCAATTAGGTCACTGTTTATTACAAATTGATAATATTAACATCGGGGGTCAATTTATACAAACTATTGAAGATACAAAAATCAGATCGCCCAATCCCCCTAACTCTCCCCAAAATAAAAATCAATCCCCAATCATCGATTTAACAGACGCACCCGAATTAACAAGCTTTTATAACCGCACTTCCGAACTCTCCACCCTCAAACAATGGATTTTACAAGCCCACACCCGCTTGATAACCGTCTACGGCTTAAGTGGAATTGGCAAAAGCGCGATCGCCCTCAAACTCATCGAACAAATTCAAACCGAATTTGATTATATTATCTGGTTAAGCCTCGCTGACACACCCACACTTTCCACCCTCCAAACCGAACTCAAGCAATTTTTTGGGCGATCGCCACAACCCCCATTACCCACAATCATCGATTATTTCCGATCCTCTCGCTGTTTAGTAATCCTTGATGACGTACAAAATATTTTTAGTAGCAGTCAATTAGCAGGTCAATATTTAACAGGCTATGAAGATTACGGCAAATTTTTCAAACAAATTGCCACATCCTCTCATCAGAGTTGTTTAATCCTCCTCAGTTGGGAAAAACCCAGAGAAATTACTGCTTTAGAAGCACTAAACCGACCCGCACGAACATTACACCTCAAAGGCTTAGGAGAACAAGCCGCAGAAATTATCAGAGAAAAAGGATTAGCTGATGAGGAAAAATGGTCAGACTTGATCGCCTTTTATCAAGGACATCCTTCCTGGCTAAATATCATCGCTGCAACAATTTGGGAATTATTTGATGGTAGCGTTTCCCTGTTTTTAGCGGATGGAACAGATTTATTTTTAGGTGACTTAGAACCCCTTTTAGAATCTCACCTAGAGCGTTTATCAGACTCGGAAAAAAAGGCGTTCTACTGGTTAGCAAGTCAAGATGATGCGGTAGATATTTCCCACGCACCAGCAGATAGTGAATTATCCCGATCGCAATTGTGGCAAGCCATACAATCTTTAGCGCGGCGTGGCTTAGTGCAAAAAATGTTAGTAGGAGGGCGATCGCAATTTCAGATTAATCCTGTATTTAAAGAATATATTCAATCCAAGTAACATTCCACCCATTTATTTCTTAGTCTGCGGAGGCAGACTTTGTTTTTGTAGACGCGGTTTCAACCGCCGGGTTTGTTAAATCATCGATCGCACAAAAGCATTCACCGCATCATATTGATCCGCCATCCGCGAATAAAACTCGATCGATCGCAAATCCAACTCCGGCAAAAGTTCACTCTTACTAACCAACTCATACCCCGTAGAGCGCAAACAATAAACCGAAATTACCCCATCCTCCCAGAACCAAACCTCCTGCACACCCACCCGACGATAGATTTCCAGCGTATCAATTCCACCACTTGTCACTGTCACCTCGATCGCCAAATCTGGAACCGACTTGCGCGTACCCAAACAATAAGACTCATCTGGTTCTTTCCGTGCACCCAACTCCTTCATCCCGATAGTTGTACTACCGCGCCCATAGAAACGAATGTCTTTCGTCCGCATATACATTTCTAAAACCTGACCTAAAGTATTTTTAGGTTCTTCATGAGCATCAGAAAAAGAACCGATAATTTCTAAACACCCATCCAAATAAGTTAAACGCGCCCCAATGTCTGCCAAATCTGCATCCAACTTTTCCAGAGTCTCCCATGTCACGTTTGACAGAAAAGTCGCACCTGTACCCAATCCTGCTTTAGAAATTGCGACAACCATTTGACTTACCTTTTACGATCGCTTTTCCATAATATCTGAGATCTTGCACCATGCTCAATTAGCCTTTTACGAACAGGCAAGATGCCTGTTCCACAAAGACTCTATTTTCTTGTGGAACAGGCATCTTGCCTGTTGCTGACAATGCAAAGACTCTATTTTCTTGTGGAACAGGTATCTTGCCTGTTGCTGACAATGCTCGGTTTCAACCGCCGAGTTTGATTGTTCGCAAAAATATTTTTTCCCAAACAAAAAGCGCCCCTATTTCTAGGGGCGCTTTCTGTTTATCTCAAGCTAAAACTTAGCCGTTGATGGAAGGAGCAACCAAAGCAACTGG
>NZ_JAEQCF010000044.1:0-49695 GCF_020738625.1 Microcoleus sp. PH2017_09_SFU_O_A | reverse complement strand
AAATCAGACTATTCATTACTCCAATCCTCGGACTTAAGGGTAGAGGTCACTCTCAAACTGTCAACTGTCAACTGTCAACTGTCAACTGTCAACTGTTAAAGCGTCTTTGGGGTTTGTTACGAAAAATAAATGTTCCAATCATTGACAACTGCTATCTCTATAGATACGATTCACTTAGCGATCGCTAAAATTTCAGATTTCAAAAGATGCTGTTTAACTCCACATTATTTTTGGTCTTTTTGGTGGTGGTGGTGTATGTCTATTACTTGCTGACACCGCAATACCGACGTTGGTTTTTGTTATTGGCTAGCTACTGCTTTTATTGGGTGTGGAGCGTACCTTACTCACTCCTAATGGTTTTATATACCCTGCTAGCTTATACAACAGCTCGCATTATAGAGTCATCAACTAAAAACAGAGATAAAACTACTGCCTTAATTGGTTTTTTGGTTGTAGTTATAAGCACTCTCTGCGTTTTCAAATACGCAAACTTCTTCTCGGCTTCGGCACACTCCCTGTTTGGATTTTATCCTTGGCCTAAACTAAATCTACTATTACCTCTGGGTATTTCTTTTTACACATTCCAGACGATCAGTTACATAGTCGATGTCTACAAGGGCGTTACACCTGCCCAAAAGTCATTTCTCGACCTAGCACTGTACGTCATTTTCTTCCCTAATCTGGTTGCTGGCCCGATCGTCCGCGCCAAGACTCTCATGCCCCAGTTGACGTGCGAGTCACCGGTAGACTGGCTTGGGATCCGCAGTGGCATTGCCCAAATCATCTGGGGGATGCTGAAAAAAGTTTATATAGCTGACCCGATGGCATCAATTACCAGTGAGGCGTTTAGTGGGCCCCAGAGCGTTTCCGGGTTGGGGTTGTTACTAGCTACGTTCGCCTTTACAGTTCAAGTCTACTGCGACTTTTCTGGTTATTCAGATATGGCGATCGGTTCTGCCCGTCTATTCGGAATAGAACTGCCGAAAAATTTTGACAAGCCTTATATGGCCTACAGCATTACTGATTTCTGGCGCCGCTGGCACATTTCACTGTCAAATTGGCTGCGCGACTATCTTTACATTCCCCTGGGTGGCAACCGGCAGGGCCAACTCCGTACCTATGGAAACTTAATGATCACTATGCTGCTGGGAGGGCTCTGGCACGGTGCTGGATGGAACTGGGTTGCTTGGGGAGGTTTGCAAGGGGCAATGCTGTCAATGGAAAGAGCGTTTGGACTCTCCTCTGCACCTAAGTCGAAAGCCAGTTATTTCCTGCACTGGCTGTTGACCTTTTTTGTGATTTGTACTTCTTGGGTACTCTTTGCATCATCTGATTTGAACAGTGCGGGTGTGGTATTTCAGCGGATATTGACTTTTGCTGATGGCCGGATACCTATTGACTATCGCCCGATATTCTACCTGGCGCTAGTTTTGCTAATTCAATGGGGGGATCTGAAGCAACGATGGATGAGCTGGGCTCAGCTACACCCAAATTTGCTCAAGTGGATTGTTTGTACGATCGCAATTGCGCTGATATTTACCTTTGCCGGCGCCTCAAGTTCAAATTTCATTTACTTCCAGTTCTAATCGGATCGATCAGTTATGCTCCCAATATTTAATGACCAAGCACTTTCCCATATAAAAACCGCATTTCGCCGCACGACCGTAGACTTGTCAAAGCTATTGTTAGCAGCTTTATTATTGGAAGGAATGCTGCAAGTTATTGCTCCTGAGTACAAAAATAACGTTTACGATCGCGAATTTACAGGAGGTCGTCCCATCGCGATGAGCAGTGCGGGAAATCGCGGCCCCCTGCTGCCGGTTCAGAAACCCCCTGGCGAAGTGCGAATCCTCGGGATGGGGGATTCAACAACATTTGGGACTGGGATTGGTGCAGAAGATACTTGGCCAGCTCAACTAGCAACTGTTTTTCAGAAAAATGGTGCCAAAGCAACCTATATCAACAGCGCTATAGAAGGTTATACGGTCAAAGAAATTAACTATGTTTATCGCAACCAGTGGTCGGCCTACAAACCAGATATAGTAGTGCTGGCTGTAGACAACAACATGGTCTCAATGACGTGGTTTCGCCGCGAGGACAAAGGTGCACCGAAAAACCCCTATCTAGATCCTGCCCCTCAATCCAAACTGGACAATTTTAAAAACGGATTAAAACAAGTTACTCACGTCTTAGCTTCTCCTTCCTGGCTGAGAATCAACTCCCAAAAATGCTTGTACTTGCTAGGTTTATCAAATAACAACATCAACCCGGAAGTTCCTTTGGGCGCAACGGTAGCCTCTGGCTGGAAGCAGGCTAATGTGCCTCCAGATCTCCCCGAACGCGTTTGGAAGCAGTTTGAAGAAGATTTGAGCGTACTCCGAGACTCCGTTGCTGCTGACGGTCGATCGCTCGTTGTAGTTTACTTACCTGCTCGCTTTATTGCTTTTGACGGTTTTTTTGACAACGAGCAGCGAGTGCCAAAAAATCGGCTGACTATCGACGCGGGTAAGAGACTTGGGGAAATTAGTCAGTCACTCGGTGTAGCCTATCTCGATGGTACGGAACCAGTTCGTCGGGGTCGATCGCAAATTGCCGAAAAAGAAGGTCGTTCTGCTCCGATGTACATTAAGTTTGATAGTGTCCACCTTGATAAAGACGGCAATCAAGCTGTTGCTGAAGGGTTGTTCGATCTCGTTGGCAAATCTGAAAAAGCTCGATAAAATCTGTCTGTCGTGTGGATACCATATCCGGTAGATTACTATAACAAAAAGGGTTCGTAGTGCGGACTGAAGTCCGCAGTCTAAGGAATGAGAATTAAATAACTTCCACAAGTTTGTGGTGTGGGCGGGAGAGCCGCCCTTTTTGAACGGGCGGGACGCCCATCCCACAATAACAATTAAAATTGTAAGTTATTTAATTTGCGATCCTAAGAGCGGACTGAAGTCCGCAGTACGAACTTTATTTATTGGGGTTAATCGATCGCACACGATACGATCGCTAGTTTTAACGCCGGCGCGGGGCGGGAAGCCTCGCGCTATTTGACGGTTGCGGTTTTTCTTGCAGCTTCATGGTCAAACTCACCCGCTTTAACTTTTCATTCACCTCCAAAACCCGCACTTTCACAACTTGTCCGACTTTCACAACCTGTTTCGGATCGTCCACGAAGCGATCGGCTAATTGAGAAATATGAACCAAACCATCTTGGTGAACTCCCACATCAACAAAGGCCCCAAAGTTAGCTACATTCGTGATAATGCCTTCCAATTCCATCCCAACTAGCAAATCGGAGATTTCGTTAATTCCGGCTTGGAAAGTAGCATATTTAAACTCGGCGCGCGGGTCTCTTCCGGGTTTTTCTAGTTCGGAAATAATGTCTCGGAGTGTTGGTTCTCCGACTTTCTCGGTCACATATTTCTTGATATCTACAGTCTTGACTTTTGCCGATATTTGTGTTATTTCGGTCAGCGGCAAACTTAAATCTTTGGCGATCGCCTGGACAACAGGATAACTTTCAGGATGAACTGCTGTATTATCCAGCGGGTTTTCGCCGCCGCGAATGCGGAGAAATCCGGCTGCTTGTTCAAAAGCTTTTGGCCCGAGTTTGGGAACTTTCAGGAGTTGGCGGCGATTTTTAAAGGCGCCGTTTTCGTTGCGGTAATTGACGATATTTTTGGCAACTGTTGCTGTCATTCCCGACACAAATGTCAGCAATTCTTTGGAAGCTGTGTTTAAGTCAACTCCGACATAGTTAACGCAGCTTTCGACTGTTTCGTCGAGTTTCTTTTTGAGCAGTTTTTGGTCAACGTCGTGTTGATATTGACCGACTCCGATCGATTTCGGGTCTATTTTGACAAGTTCGGCTAAAGGATCTTGCAAGCGCCTACCGATGCTGACTGCGCCGCGAATTGTGATGTCGAGATCTGGAAATTCGGCGATCGCCACATCACTCGCTGAATAAATCGATGCGCCGGATTCGTTCACCATAACTTTAATCGGTTTTTTGTCCATATCTGCCAAAACTTCCGACACAAAGTCGTCGGTTTCGCGGGAAGCTGTACCGTTGCCGATCGCAATTAATTCAATTTTATATTTTTCAATCAAATGCTTGACAATTTTACCAGCTTGTTGTCTCTGGCCTGCGGCTTGGTGGGGGAAAATGGCTTGATATTCCAAAAACTGCCCGGTTTCGTCGAGGGCGGAAACTTTGCACCCGGTGCGAAATCCCGGATCGATCGCGAGTGTGGGCTTCATGCCCGCCGGCGCCGACAGCAGCAACTCGCGGAGGTTGGTTTCAAAGGTGGTGATGGACTCGATATCAGCCTCTGCTTTGTGGTGCGATCGCACTTCCGTCATCAGCGAAGTCTTCATCAGGCGGTTGAAAGCGTCCTTCAAGGTCGATCGATAAAACTCCTTAACTTCAGGTATCCTAGTTTTAATTTCCTGAGATTCCAAATAAGCCATCACCGCCGATTCATCAAAGGCTAAATCTAAATCTAAAACCCCCTCCGTTTCCCCGCGGAAGAGCGCCAACATATTGTGCGACTGAACATTTCTCGCTGCAATTTGGTAACTGCGGTACATTTCAAATTTCGTACTTCCTTCCGGGAAATCATCTTTAATTTTCGAGACAAAAACCCCCGTCTTCATTAAAAAATCTCGCAAATAAGCTCGGTATTCAGCTTTTTCGGAAATTGCTTCCGCCAAAATATCCCCAGCACCTTTGACAGCTTCTTCTGTTGTCTTCACTCCCTTTTCTTCCGAAATATATTTAGCTGCTTCCGCTTCGATATCGGCTGGTTTAGCAGTCGGCAAATTCAGACACTTAATAAAAATTGCCAGCGGTTCTAAACCTTTTTCTCTAGCAATTGTCGCCCGCGTCCGCCGCTTGGGTTTGTAAGGCAGATAAAGGTCTTCGAGTTCATTTTTTTGCAAGCACGACTCAATTTTGGCTTGCAATTCGGCCGTAAGTTTGCCCTGGGAGGCGATCGTCTCTAAAATCGACTTTTTGCGGTCTTCAATTTCCGTCAAATAGGTGAAGCGATCGGAAATATCCCGCAACTGAATTTCGTTCAGCAAATCGGTGCGTTCTTTGCGGTAGCGGGCAATAAACGGAATAGTTGCGCCCTCCGCAAAAAGTTCCAGAGCATTATTGACTTGAGAAAGATTGATGGAAAGTTCTTGAGCAATCAGTTGAGAAATGTTGAGCATAGTACAGAAGTTTGAGTCAATTACTGGCAGTTAATAAAATATTTATGAGTTCCGCGAATTAATAGGAAAATGAACCGCAGAGGCGCAGAGGACACAGAGGAGGAAATGAGATCAATAAGACTTTGAGAAGGTTTGCTGGAACGCCTTAGCAGTATTAAAATGATGTTAGCATAAATGCAGTCATTTCTCAATATTATATGTTTCCTTTTAAATATCCAGTGCCGCAAAGCGATCCGCCGCGATCGCCCAGAGAAACGCTGCCGACGATGTACGATTTACCTAGCGAAGATTCGGAGGAACCTGGGAAGCCAGACGAATTTCACGATTGGCAGCCGCAGTTGTTAACCCTGGCGTTTCGCCCTCGCAATTATCAGGCTTCTGAGATATTTAGCGGCACTGACATGAACCTTTATTATGACGTGCAGCACCCTCTGTGGCACAAACGCCCCGATTGGTTTGGAGTTGTGGGAGTTCCGAGACTGTACGATGGATCTGAACTGCGGATGAGTTACGTTACTTGGCAGGAAGGCGTGAATCCTTTTGTAATTGTGGAACTGCTTTCACCGGGAACCGAAAAAGAAGATTTAGGTGCAAATATCGATGACGAAAATTCAGGAAATCAGCCGAATGCTGCGGGTAACGGGCAAGTTTTGCAGGCGGAGACAAATGAGAAACCGCCTAGTAAATGGGAGGTTTACGAGCAGATTTTGCGGGTTCCTGTTTATGCTGTTTTCAGCCGCTATACTAACAGGTTGCGAGTATTTGTATTGAATGCCGGACACTATCAAGAATTAGAATTATCTGACTCGCGAGTCTGGATTCCGGATCTAGGTTTGGGCTTGGGTTTGTGGCAAGGGGAGTTTCAGGGAATCGATCGCCTGTGGTTGCGCTGGTATGATGTTGATGGCAACTGGATTCTGACTGAAGCGGAACAGCAACGGCAGCGCGCTGAGTCAGCGGAAGCTCAATTGCAGTCTTTGATTCAGCGGTTGCGGGAATCTGGCATCGATCCCGATCGATTTTTAAACCGTTAGAAAAACGGCGGTTGAAACCAGGTTTACACAAACGAAGTCCGCCTCCGTTTTTAAACCGTTAGAAAAGACGGCGGTTGAAACCGCGTCTACACAAACAAAGTCCGCCTCCGCGGACTGAAGAAGATAACGTATAGCGATTCTCAGAAAGATGAGGTACGTTGTTGGGCTTCAGCCCTCTTAGCGGTTTCAACCGCCCGATTTTCTTGTTTCTTGCTGACACTATTTGCCGTAAATCCTTCCGCGTAAGGAGATTGATGCAAATAAGCCTTACCAGCAGAACCAAAAAGTTGCAACTTACCCGAAATCACCGATCGCATAGCAGCGATCGCCTTTTCCATAACTTCCAACAAATCCGGATCGGACAAAGAATTGCTAGTTTTCAACACATCCATATAAGCATCGCGAACTTCCGTATTTACATTAAACTTAGACACACCTAATTTAATAGATTGATTAATCATCGATTCCGGCAAACCGCTAGCGCCGTGCAACACTAACGGCACCGAAACAGAAGCCCGGATTTTTGCCAAACGCGGAAAATCGAGTTTCGGTTCGCTGAAATATTTACCGTGAACGTTGCCAATTGTTACCGCTAAAAAATCCACCTTAGTTGCTGCAATAAACTCTACAGCTTCCACCGGATCGGTCATCTTGGCCGCTTTTTCTTCAATTGTCAAACCGTCCTCCGTGCCGCTAATTCTGCCGATTTCCGCTTCAACTACCGCACCGTTAGCGTGGGATAACTCAGTCATTTCGCGAGTAAATATCAAGTTTTGTTCGTAAGACAAAGGAGAACCGTCAGCCATGATGGACTTGATACCGGCGGCGAGGGCGAGGTGAATGTCTTTTTCTGAGGTGCTGTGATCTAAGTGTACTGCGATCGGCACGGAGGACTTGCGCGCTGCTTCCATGCAAAGCGCGACTAAAGGCGATTTTCCGTATTTGAGGGCGCTGGGGTGAAGTTGCAGCATCGCAGGACTTTGCAGCGCTTCGGCGGCATCGATGACGGCTTTTACTCCTTCGAGATTGTACACGTTAAAAGCGCCGATCGCGTAAGCATTTCTCCGGGCTGTGTTCAGCAATTCGCTAGTTGAGGCGAGCATAAGTACCTGGCTTAAAAACTTTTCCGTTGTCAGTTGTCAGTTGTCAGTTGTCAGTTGTTAGTTGTTAGTTGTCATCAGTCCTCAGTCATTAGTTAGGGAGCATCTCATTTTTGTAAAAAGCATTTTTTCTTTGAGTGCGAGCTTAAGAGCTCGCGAGTATTGTACAGCTCGCGAGCGGGGACAGCACTATAATAAATGCAAAACTGAGATGCTCCCATTAGTTAACTGTCAACTGTCAACTGTCAACTGTCAACTATTTTTGTGCATTACCAGCGTGCAAACCGCACTCTTTCATCGTCGATTCTTCCCACCACCAACGACCCTCGCGCTCGTGTTGGTTCGGCAATACTGGTTTCGTACAAGGTTCGCAACCAATGCTAACAAAACCGCGTTCGTGCAACTTATTGTAAGGCACTTCCAAAGCGCGAATGTATTCCCAAACCTCTGCCGAAGACCAGTTTGCTAAGGGGTTGAATTTAATTAATTCATGGTCTGGAGTTGAAAAAGCACCGTCAACTTCAATCACCGGAATACCGTTGCGGGTACTGGGACTTTGGTCTTTGCGCTGACCGGTAATCCAAGCATCGAGAGTATTTAATTTGCGGCGAAGCGGCTTGACTTTCCGCACGCCACAGCATTCTTTGTGGCCGTCTTCATAAAAACTAAACAATCCCTTTTCATCTACTAGGGCTTGTACTTCTGCTGAATCGGGAAACATTACTTCTAATTTAATGCCGTAATGTTTTCTAACTCGCTCCAGAAACTCATAGGTTTCTGAGTGCAACCGTCCCGTGTCTAGGGTGAAAACGCGGAAGTTTTTGGTAATTTTTGATGCCATGTCGATCAGAACTACATCTTCGGCACCGCTGAAAGAGATTGAAATATTGTCAAAATTGTCTAGGGCAAATTTGAGAATTTCTCGCGGTGTTTTTTGACTGTATTCTGCTTCCAGGGCGGCTATGTTGAGATTCTTCTGAGTGGCAACCATATTTTTGCGCGATCGGTGTTCTTTTTTTCTAACTCTTGATTATAGCCGATCGCAGTATCTTTCTCACCGATGAATCGCACGCTAGATCAAAAACGCATCCACAGCTTGAACCGAGCAGCCGTAGAGAGGAAAAAGGTTGAGACTTGACAGCGGTATCGCCCCCAACGTCCCTCGCTAAAATTTTTCGGACTGCAAGTCTCGCACGAGGAGATGAATGCGGTGCAAAATTTTACGGTACAACCACGCTCAAACATTTGATGTCATCTCATCTTTTTTGTGCGCTTAAGTAATACTAAACTGAGATTCTCCCGATTCAACTATTACTTTAGATAGTATTGGTAACTGACTATTTGCTCTCTGCTGCCAAACTTTCCATTTCTTTCTGCCACTTTTTCAATAAAACTTCCCGCTCTTTTTGTTCCTGAGGTTCCGGCATTCTCAAGCCATTTGTAGAATCATATTTGCCGTAATACTGCGACATTCCCTGAAAAGATTTAGTCCCCTCATTGGGCATAATTTTTTTCTGCTTCAGCCACTTTTCGCAAGAACTTTGCCACATGAAAACGCGATCGTGCACTTCGCCACCTAATTTTCTGATGCGCTTAACAGACAGTTCTTTTTTGACAAACAACAGCCGATCGCTCTCTTTGGTACGCTTAATCAAGCGAATTTCGGCGCCGGTGCCCCGGAAAAACTCGATCGCGCAATAGCCCTCCAACTGAAAAATGCAAACTTCCGTTGGAGGATTGCCGTCTTCCGGCAAGATATCCACATCAAAGGGCAACTGGTAGCCGATCGCGCTCACAGACGACTGCGGCAACAGCAACCGCACCCGCAGCAGGCGATCGGTATAATTTGCCCAAAAATCCCGGCGCTCCTCCAACTGCTTAATTTCCGCATCAGACAGCCGCAGCATCCGGGCCACCAAATCGATTGTTTTCTGGAAATAACTGTAATTTAGTCCGCCAATCCATCGCCTCAGCGACTCTTGAGCGGGAGCCGAAAGTAACTGCAATTTCGGATAATATTCGTCTCGCACCCACTCAACCAATTTCGGCCGTTGATTTTTGAGAATATCGCTCGAAATTTTAACTAACAACTCTTCAACTGCTGCAAGTTGCGACGCTGGTGGCATTTCCTTCAAGCACCTGAGCAGCCATTCTACACCCGACAAATCGGCAACCTGATTTTTGGCAAAAATTCCGGCAAGGTGTGGCCCGGCGCGATCGACTACGGGGATACTTGCGGGTAACTGAGCTTTTCCTAATAGTTCTACTGGGGTTTTTAGGTATTGCCAAGTCAATTTTGCTAGCTCGTAATCCGGTAAATCGCGGGTCAGTATTTTAATGATTTGTACTGGCAAAGCATCGGTGCCAGTCGCTGTATTGGCAAAGTCGGCAAAGCACTCTACCAAAGCTCGATCGAGGGCGGGAGCATTGCTAGAAACAGGATTTTCTAACTGGTGGCTGTAATGCAGCGCCAAACGCCACAACAACTGCTGTTTCAGGCGCACATTGTTCTGAGCTACCAGCCAAATAGCTTGAGATATTTCTCTGGTGCGATTCCCTACGGGATAGCTTCGCTTCACGGGATTTTTTAGATCCCATTGAGATTTAGCCCAGAGACAATAAGTCCATTCTAGAGGAGTAATACTGTCAGCTCGATCGCTCTCAATATCTGCTATAATTTCTGCCATTTCTCGCAAAACACTTGCTTTCACTTCGGGAACATTTGGCTTGCTTTTCTGTACAAAGCTTCCCGCATTTTTTGTTTTTTCTGGCAGTGGCTGGGTGGGATTTTCCGGTAGTTGAATTTGGCGAAACTGAACGCTCATATTTATAATTTGTTTGCTATAAAGTTGCTGCACTAGCATGATGCAATTTTTGACCAGAAAGAATTGGTTTAAAGGGGAGCATCTCTGTTTTGCGAAAAGCATTTTTTTATTATAGTGCGAGCACGCAAGAGCTCGCGTATTCTACAACTTGCGAGTTCGCGACAGCACTATATTCCAATACGGTTGACTTAACACTATTTATGCGCCGGAGATCCCCCTAAATCCCCCTTAAGAAGGGGGACTTTGAGAGCATTCTTGTCCCACCCCCTACTCCCCTTTTTCAAGGGGGGTTAGGGGGGATCTGTCTTAAGTAAACGGTATTGCACTATATTCCTTCCATGTAGAAGTCACTGTCAACTGTCAACTGTCAACTGTCAACTGTCAACTTTCAACTGTCAACTGTCAACTGTCAACTTTCAACCGACTTTTGTACATAAATCTCTCGCAAGTGTGCGATCGATCGCAATTGAAAACCCCGTTGATTGGCTCGCCCGCGCGTCATTTCTGTGATTGTAATATTTTACACAATTTTCGATATTCAGGGAAGGTACGACTGGGAAAACTAGCTGGGGTTGGGCGTTATGCTCTCTTTCGGCAGAAGTCAAGCTAGCTTGTCCGTGCGGCAGTAGTCCTGTGAACTCAAAAAAGAAGCACACAAGTGCGATCGCCCTACCCGAAAGAATTGGTTTAAAGCCCAAAGCCCGATCGCCCTTGAGAAATTAAAATCAGACTATTCATTACTCCCATCCTCGGACTTCCAGGTAGAGGTCGCACTCAACTGTCAATTGTCAACTGTCAACTGTCAACTGAAATCACAATCTCCCTCTCAAGTAGCATAGACTAAATTTGTAAATTGTTATTAAATTTAGTTGTGCGCGACAGTAACTTAAAAGTTAAGAGAAGTTGCTAACACTACCTAGTGTAACAATCCTCAATCGCGTAGGAAATTTTACAGTAAATAAAATTAGAAGGTTTGTGATGAGAATTGCCCAAATTGCCCCCCTGTTCGAGCGAGTTCCGCCCCCAGCTTACGGAGGAATTGAACTGGTGGTCAGCCTCTTGACCGAAGAATTAGTCAGAAGGGGACATGAAGTCACCTTATTTGCCTCCGGCGATTCAATTACTTCTGCTACTTTAGAATCAGTTCACCCCAGAGCGCTGCGTCTCGATCCCACCGTTAAAGAATACGGCATTTACGATATGATGCAACTGAGCAAAGTATATGGAAAAGCCGGAGAATTTGATATCATTCATTCCCACGTAGGCTGCACAGCTTTGTCTTACTCGCACTTAGTAAAAACGCCCACAGTTCACACCCTCCACGGCATTTTTACCCCAGACAACGAGAAGATGTTTAGCTTGGCCCGCACTCAGCCCTATCTAAGTATTTCTAACTCTCAGCGGGAAGAAAGACTAAATCTCAACTACGTCGCCACAGTTTATAACGGCATCGATCCGGCGACTTACGAATTTCACCCGCAGCCGGACAATCCTCCTTATTTAGCTTTTCTCGGTCGTATTTCGCCCGAAAAAGGTGCTCATTTAGCCATAGAAATTGCTAAGGCTTCCGGCTGGCATTTAAAGATTGCCGGCAAAGTCGATATTGTCGATCGCGAATATTTCGAGCAAGAAATCAAGCCGCACATTGACGGCAAGCAAATAGAATATTTAGGCGAAGCCAACCACGCCCAAAAAAGCGTGCTGATGGGCGGTGCAGTCGCCACATTATTTCCGATTACTTGGCGCGAACCTTTCGGGTTAGTCATGATTGAGTCCATGGTAACGGGAACGCCCGTAATTGCCATGAAATTAGGCTCGACTTCCGAAGTTATTGTTCACGAAAAAACGGGTTTTCTGTGCGAAAGCGTGGCAGAATGTATCGCCGCCATCGAGCCGGCCCGAGAACTCGATCGCAGCGCTTGTCGCCAACACGCGATCGATCGCTTCAGCGTTAAAACAATGGTCGATGGCTATGAAGCAGTTTACCGACAAATTTTAAAAGAGCGATTTTCTCAAAACGGTCACGCGCATCATTTGACAGAATTAGAACTGCACGGCAGATAGCTGGGCGAGGACAAATTAAACGCAAGGCGGGTTTAGTTATCCAAAATTTACTTACCACATTCAATCAACCGGGTTGTTTTATGGAAACACCCGGTTTTTACCTGAGTTTAATTAATTGTCATTTTAGTTGTCGTAAAACAGGCTCGAACTTTCAGTAGAAGATTCTCAGCAGCAAGAGGAAGAAGGACACGGCATTGCCATGTCCCTAATGTATTTCAGAAGATTAGATAATATTACAAAAGTTTTTTTAATTAATTTTTTGGGACGGGCTAGAAGCCCATCCCACAAGAAAAAAATGTGGGATGGGCTTCTAGCCCGTCCTAGCTATTTTGGGGACGGGCTAGAAGCCCATCCCACAAGAAAAAAATGTGGGATGGGCTTCTAGCCCGTCCTAGCTATTTTTGCAATAAGTCTATTAAAAACTGCTGTATTAGTTGGTCGATATCATGCTGATTTTTTACCGAGCACTTCACTTTTTAGTCCGGATTTAAGAAAAATGAAATTTATTTTAGGAAGTCAACTATTTGCTGGCATCAGTTGAAAAAAAATGGTATGATCTCAATAGTGAAGCATTACATCAGGGTGCTTCGCCTCAAAATTTAATGCCAAAAAGTCAAGAGTCAAAAGCTCAAGAAAATTAAACTTTTGAAAGCTGGGAATCCACTTTTTGTAAACAATGACCGATACCTATGAAATAGAAGGAAAAACATTTGTCGCTGCTGCGGAGTTACCCGTAACCGAGTGGCCTTGCGCGATCGCCGATCGACCTCAACCAACACTCACCCTCAAAGACGATGATTTATTTCTGATTACTGACACCCTCGGCAACATCTCAGGCTGCTTAGAAGACGACAACGTGTCTAGCTTTGGGTTGTTTTGCCACGACACGCGCTTCCTCAGCCGCCTAGAATTGCAAATAGAAGGGCGATCGCCAATTTTGCTCAGCAGCAACGCCGAAAAAGGCTACCTGCAAACAGTTTTATGCTCCAATCCCCGCATTGACGATCGCATCCAGGCAGAAACCATCGGCATCAGGCGAGAAATGGTGCTCAACGGCGGTTTATTTGAAGAAATAGAAATCACCAACTTCACCACAAAACCAGTCAGCTTTGAAATAAGTCTCAGCTTCAGCTCAGATTTCTTAGACTTATTTGAAGTCCGGGGTTACGGCCGCTCCCAGCGCGGGAAACTCCTGCGCCTGATGCCCCAAAAAACCGACGGAGCATCCCCCAGCGAATTTGCAGACAAAGCAGCTTTTCCTGACGCTGCAAACGGCAATAGCCACGGTGAAAATCCGGCAGTAGAAAACCCAAATGTGCCAATTCAAGAATCAGCAAAAAACTCGATCGGCGATCGAGCGATCGCCCCATATCCTTTCTGCGATCTTCAACAAGATTTAACCCTTGCCTACCAAGGTTTAGACGGCTTAGTAATGGAATCTCGGATCGAGTTTTACAACCAGCCACCATCACTGTTTCAGGGGAATACAGCAGTATGGCGCATCTCCCTAAAATCCCACGAAGCAATCAAATTGGGATATCGGCTCAAAATGCTGATCGACGGCAAATCGATCTCCCAAGTTACCACTCCCGTAAACCTAGTTCAAGCCAAAGCAGCGGAACTTTTAGAAGAGCGAGAATGGCTGACCGAAATTACCAGAATTAAGTCAGATAAAAACACCTTTAATCGACTCCTAAAACGCGCCGAACAAGACATTTATTCCCTACGACAAACCTTTGGCAAAGGCAAAGCAATTTCAGCCGGAGTTCCCTGGTTCTCGACATTATTCGGGCGCGACTCCATCATCGCCGCTGCTCAAATCTTAATTCTCGATCCAAGTTTAGCCAGACAAACTCTGACAACCTTAGCTCACTATCAAGGCAAAACCGACGACGATTGGCGCGACGAAGAACCGGGCAAAATACTGCATGAAATTCGCATGGGAGAAATGGCTCGCTGCAACGAAATTCCCCACACTCCCTATTACGGAACAGTCGATGCTACGCCTTTGTGGTTGATGCTTTACGCTGAATATTACGCCTGGACATACGACAGCCAAACTTTAGATCTTTTGTGGCCAAATGCTTTGGCAGCGATGGAATGGATCGATCGCAAATGTGCCGCCACAGGCTACCTCAGCTATTACAAAAAATCCCAGCGCGGCTTAGCAAATCAAGGCTGGAAAGACTCGGGAGATTGCATCGTCAACCGATCGGGCGTCATTGCAGAAGGAGCGATCGCCCTTTGCGAAGTCCAAGCCTACGTTTACGCTGCCAAAACCAGGCTGGCAGAGATTGCCCGCATCAAGAAACGCATCGATTTATGCGATCGCTGGCTAGAAGAAGCAAAAGACCTAAAAACCCGATTCAACCGCGATTTTTGGATCGAAGATTTAGATTATTGCGCCCTAGCATTAGACGGCCAAGGCAAACCTGTAGACAGCATTTCATCAAATCCGGGACACTGTTTGCACCTCGGCATTTTGTCGCGAGAAAAAGCTCGCAGCGTAGCTGAAAGATTGCAAGCCCTAGATATGTTTAGCGGTTGGGGAATTCGCACCCTATCCTCCTTATCTCCCGCCTACAATCCCATAGGCTACCACACAGGCTCAGTCTGGCCGCACGACAACGCTTTGACAGCTATGGGATTGCGATCGCTCGGCCGAGTCGAACAAGCCCTAGAAGTAGCTCAAGGCTTATTTGACATGACTTTGCTGCAACCCTACGAGCGTCCCCCCGAACTTTTTTGCGGCTACGAGCGCAACAGCCAGAGCGATCGCCCCGTGCAGTATCCTGTAGCTTGCTCGCCCCAAGCTTGGGCAACTGGCAGCATTTTTCAACTGTTGCAAATGATGTTAAATTTAGTTCCCGATGCCCCTAACAACCAACTGCGAATTATCGATCCAGCCTTACCAGAATCGATTAATAAGTTGTCGCTAAACAACTTAAGGATAGGCTCAACTTTGCTAGATTTGGAATTTGAGAGATCTGGTTCCTCAACCGCTTGTCGGGTGATGAAAAAACGCGGCAATTTGCGAGTAATTATCGAAGCTTAAATGCGGCTAAGGATCGCAAATTAAATAACTTACAATTTTAATTGTTATTGTGGGGTGGGCGGGAGATCCCGCCCTTTTTGGACGGGCTCTCCCGCCCACCCCACAAACTTGTGTAAGTTATTTAATTCTCATTCTTAAGTGGGAATTGGGAATTCCCAATTCCCTTGATTCGCGACACGGAAGTCACGGAGGCAGGGATAGCTTTTTTTCTCTTCCGACTTCATCGGACTTCTTCTTTCTGGCTTATTCTGGCTTATTCTGGCTTATTCTTCCCTCTTTCTTGTTCCTTCTTCCCTCTTCCCTCTTCCTTCTTCCCTCTTCCTTCTTCCCTCTTCCTTCTTCCCTCTTCCTTCTTCCTTCTTCCTTCTTCCTTCTTCCTTCTTCCTTCTTCCTTCTTCGCTGAGGCTATGTGACCGGCTATATTGTATTTAGAAGTGCATTGATTTGTTTGCAAAATGGCGCAATCAAATAACCGTAGTGAAGCGGGGCGAAAGCCATCACCCCAGCAGCTTCTGGAGCGAGATTATCCGCCGTGAACAATAGTAAGGAAGTGTGAAATTATGTCAAAAATTTTAGTAGTGGACGATGTTCCCAGCGAACTGGAAATCATCTGTCGCATTCTTCAAGATGCCGGAATGCAGGTGATCCGGGCTGGTGACGGCGAAGAAGCGATCGCGCTGATCCGAGAAGTGCCGCCGGATCTCGTGGTGTTAGACGTAGTGATGCCACGAATGAACGGATTTGAAGTGATCAGAGAATTGCGGGGCGATCGCGCCACTGCACACTTGCCAGTAGTATTTTGTACTCATAAAAACACCGATATCGATAAAGCTTGGGGAACCGATTTAGGCGCCGATGCTTACGTCAGCAAACCATTTGAGCCTCAGCAACTCGTCAACATCGTGCAGCGACTGCTTTGGGCTTAAACAAAATAGACCTCTTGCAAAATAATTTTGTGCTATTATAGAAAGTTTAGACAATTTTATAATCTAGCAGGCTGAACAAGTTTAAGGAGATGCCAATCAACCCCATAATTCAAAGTTTGACCTAAACTTGAGCAAACTTTTAAGGATAACATATATTTTTTTTGCAAGAGGTCTAATATAGCCGTTCTCCTAATAGTGAGGTAATTGGCAATAGGTAATTGGTAATCGCGCTTGACCTCACTCACACTCTTTTGTGCTATATCAAGTGTTCAGTAGCATTCACCAAATATCATAGCGAGAAACCCAGTTTTTTTTTCAACAAACATGGTTTCTAAATTCCTTAAAAGTGGTAGATATATTAGAGAAATCATTCCAGTTGCCCAGCCCGCTATTTATTTAACCATTTGATCCTGTAAAACCGATCCAGATAAACTCTCGGAGCGATCGGCTTTCCTAGCAAAGCAAATTCCTCATTTGTAAGATACACTAGAAACAAAAAATCAGGAATGAAAACAACTGCTACCCAGGCGGCGGGGAATCAGACAACTGGAACAAAGCAATTTCTCCTTTTCGGTCAAGGAGGCAGTCTCTTTGGCGTAGAGTTAGAAGCAGTGCGGGAAGTTCTTTCCCTCAACGAACAACCGATTTCCCCGGTTCCTAACACCCTGCCATTTTTGTTGGGATTAACCAACTTGCGGGGCGAAATCCTAGCAGCAGCAGACTTCGGACGGTTTGCTGGGCTCGATCCGGTTGACACCCACCACCCAAGCAGCCGCATCTTAGTGGTGGAAGCGCCCGATCCGCGAGATGTGAGATTGTCGAAAATGCGGATGGGCTTGGCTGTCTCCCGTGTCGAAGGAGTTTTGTCTCTAAATCCCGATCGCACTGTCTCAGCAGTAGATGTCAGTCCCGACTTGGCTCCCTTCTTAAAAGGTTTGTACAATTCCGAAGGACGCTTGCTAATGATAGTGGATGTCGAGGCGATCGCCCATTCCGAACGCTGGTAATTAAACAGTTGACAGTTGACAGTTGACAGTTGACAGTTGGCAGTTGACAGTTGACAGTTGGCAGTTGGCAGTTGACAGTTGACAGTTGACAGTTGACAGTGAGGTTTTTAGGCAGTTGACAATTGACAAAGGAAGAATATGGAGTCAATCTAAAATCTAAAATCTAAAATCGATCGCCTTTAATTTACCAATTCTTAATTTTATCATGAATTTTATCTATAGTTCGATCGCCACGACATTCACCCTGACATTACCTGACTTTTCTATTTCGCTGGTAGCTGGGATTGCCAATTGTATTATTTGTTTCTGTTACTTTGCGATCGCCTCGCTAATCAGCTTAGGTTTGTGGCGAAACCGTCAATTCGGGTTCGACATCTTCGCCACAGTCACAGCAGCCATATTTTGGAGCTGCGCTTTCGGCCACAGCGGCCACGCAGCCGAATACCTGGGATTGCCGCACTCCCATGTGGCACAAACTGTATCGGATTGGATAACTGTCATTCCGGCGATCGCCTTTTTGAGTCTGTCCAACCGCTACCAATTCTTAGTAGGTTCCACCCAAATTCTTACCTCCAAAAAAGCAACAGAACAAGCCCTCAGCGAAACAACCCAGCGATTTCAGGCAATCTTCGACCAAGCTTTTCAACTAATCGCATTATTGAACCCAGACGGCACTCTGATCGAAGCAAATCAGACAGCATTAGAATTGGGCGATTTGGAACCATCAGAAGTGCTGGGGCTAAAATTTTGGCACACACCTTGGTGGGCATCATCCCCAACCAACCAGCAGCGCCTCAAAACCAACATTAAACAAGTCTCGGCAGGCAAGTTTGTACGGGAAGAATACGAAATCACCGGAGCCAACAACCAGGTGACAGTAATTGACATATCATTTAAGCCCCTGTTAAATGAAACAGGAGAAGTATTTCAAATTCTCGCGGAAGGCCGCGACATAACAGCGCGCAAACAGACAGAAGCCAAATTGCAGCAGCTAACCGCAGAACTAGAGCAGCGAGTCAATGACAGAACCGAGCAGATTCAGCAAACCAACGCACTATTGCAACAGGAAGTTCGCGATCGCACCGCTGTTCAAGAGCAATTAAAAGCCTCTGAACAATTTTTAAACAACATCATCAACACCATCCCTGACCCGATTTATGTCAAAGACGAACAGCACCGCTGGCTAGCATTAAATGATGCCTTTTGTCAATACATCGGTCGCAGCAGATCGGAACTAATTGGCAAAGCTTACCGCGACTTCTTGCCCAAAGAACAAGCAGACATATATGAAGAAAAAAACCAATTAGTTTTCTGGGCAAACACCAGCAGCGAAACCCAAGAAACCATTACTGAACCGGACGGAAATACCCGTTTTCTGTCGGTCAAAAAATCTACCTTTGTAGATGCCGGCGGCAGCAAAGTCCTCGTTTGCGCCATTAGAGAAATCACCAACCGGGTGCGTATGGAAGAACAACTGCGGGAGACACTCGCCGAGGCTGAAAGCTCCCAAAACTTGCTGCGAACAGTTATTGACGCTACCCCAGACTTGATCTTCGTCAAAGATCGAAACTTCCGCTACAGCCTAGTCAACGCAGGTTTCGCCGCCGCCTTCGGCAAAACCCAAGCAGAAATGCTAGGCAAAGATGACCTAGAACTCAACGTACCCACAGAGCAAATATTCGGCAACTTCCATACCCAAACAGATCCTCAAAGACAAGTTAAAGGCTGGCGCGCTGATGACACAGCCGTACTCAACGGTCAGGAAGTCCATAACCCCAACGACATTGCCTCCTTAGCAGACGGCAAAGTACACATCTTCGACACCCAAAAATCGCCCCTCAAAGACGCAGAAGGCAAGATTCTAGGCGTTCTCGGCTTCTCGCGCGACATCACACAACGGCGCGAATCCGAACAAGAACTATTGCGGCTCAAAGCAATCTTAGAAACCACCACCGACTGGGTAGGCATGGCAGACTCCCAACAGCGCAGCATCTATCTCAACCGCGCAGCCAGAGAAATGTTGAGAGTTGGCAAGGACTCAGATTTAGCCGGAATTAGTATTTCTGACGTAACATCGCCCAAAAGTATGGACACTCTGATGGAAGTTGGTATCCCCGCAGCTTGCCGGGACGGGGTGTGGAGCGGCGAGACAATTTGGCAGACTTTAGACGGCGAAGAAATACCCGTTTCCCAAGTAATTATTGCCCACAAATCCCAGAGCGGAGAAGTTGAATTTATGTCAACGATCGCCCGCAACATTACAGAACGCAAGCGCACCGAACAAGCCTTGCAGCAGAACTTGCAAATGCTCGACCTTGCCAGCGATGCTTTGATTGTTCGAGACATTGACGGCACGATTAATTATTGGAACCAAGGCGCCCAGAGAATGTACGGCTTCACGAAACAAGAAGCTTTGGGTCAACTGACCCACACTCTTTTTCACACCATGTTTCCCCAGCCTTTAGAAATAATATCGGCACAGTTAGCAGAGCGGGATTATTGGGAAGGAGAACTGATTCACACCACCAAGTACCACACCAAAATTACCGTATTCAGCCGCTGGAATTTGCAGCGAGACGAACAGGGAAAACCCAAAGCAATTTTAGAAACCAACAACGACATTACAGGGCGCAAGCAATCCGAAATCGAAAATCAAAGATTGAGATCGATCGTCGAAAGTAGCTCGGATTTTATCGGGATGGCAACAATGGAGGGAGAGCCATTTTACCTGAACCCCGCTGGCACGAAGCTAGTGGGACTCAACTCTCCAGAAGAACTCAAAACTAAGAATACGGGGGAATTCTTTTTTCCCGAAGACCTCCAGCAATTCAC
Source organism: Microcoleus sp. PH2017_09_SFU_O_A (assembly GCF_020738625.1). Lineage (NCBI taxonomy): Bacteria > Bacillati > Cyanobacteriota > Cyanophyceae > Oscillatoriales > Microcoleaceae > Microcoleus > Microcoleus sp. PH2017_09_SFU_O_A. Next base: position 29,644 of record NZ_JAEQCF010000044.1, on the reverse strand, counting down.
AGCAGAAATTATGCCGTGCGTCATGGAGACTGGCTCTTGGCGGGGCGAGTTTCGGTTGAAGCACTTTCGCACCGGCGATCGCATTCCCGTTGACTACAGCGTATTTACAGTCAAACACCCAGAAACAGGAGAGCCGATGGGGTTGGCAACAGTTACCCGCGACATCAGCGATCGCAAACGGGCAGAAGAAATGCTGCGCGATCGCGAAAGACTGTTCCGAGCCATTTTCGACCAATCGTTACAATTCATGGGGCTGCTAGAGCCAGACGGTACTGTTTTGGAAATCAACCAAACAGCCCTCCTTGCCGCTGAGGTGGGGATTGAAGAGGTAGTAGGCAAGCCGTTTTGGGAAACCCCGTGGTGGCAGATTTCCCCAGAAGTCAAGCAACAGGTACGAGAAGCTGTCGCCAAAGCCGCCGCCGGCGAGGTAGTTCGCTACGAAGCGGAAGTCCTACTTACCGGGGGTTTCCTCGCAACCCTTGACTTCTCCCTCAAACCCATCAAAGACGAGAGCGACAAAGTCGTGCTATTAATTCCAGAAGGCCGCGATCTGAGCGATCGCAAAGCCCTAGAACGAGAGCTTTCTTTGCGTCAAGCTCGCTTTGATGCCTTTTTCGCCGCAGCACCAGCGGGAATGTTCATCACCGACGACCAACTGCGGTTCATGCAGTTCAACGAAAAATTAGCCGAACTCGGGGGCCAGCCGGCTTCAGCATACATCGGCAAAACCCTATGGGAAGCCGAACCGGAAATGGCACCGGTTCTCGGCCCGCTGTACCAGCAGGTTTTGAGTACCAACGAACCGATTTTAAATCTCGAAGTCTCCCACGCTACCACTGCCCACCCAGATGTGGTGCGGGATTGGCTGTCTTCTTACTTTCCTTTGCCGGGAGAGGACGGCAAACCCCTTGGTATCGGTGCTTTCGTTCTGGAAGTTACCGATCGCAAAGCCCTAGAACGAGAATTAGTTTTGCGTCAATCCCGCTTTGACGCATTTTTCGCCGCCGCCCCAGCCTCGATGTTTATTTTTGACGAGCAGTTGCGGTTCGTGCAAGTCAACGAAAGTTTGGCCGAAACGACCGGCGTCTCAGTTGCCGAACACCTAGGCAAAACCGTCAGAGAAGTGATACCGGAAATGGTCGATACTCTACAGCCGATTTTGCAGGGGGTTTTGGCAAACAACCAGCCGCTTTTAAATATTGAGGTTGCAGGTACAACCGTCAATCAACCGGGCGTAATCCGAGATTGGCTGGCTTCTTACTTTCCTTTGGCCGGAGAGGACGGGAAACCGATCGGTGTTGGCGGTGTGGCGATCGAAATTACCGATCGCAAAAAAGCCGAAGCAGAGCGCGATCGATTTTTCACCCTGTCCCTAGACTTGCTTTGCATTGCCGATTTTGAAGGCAAATTCAAGCGTCTCAATCCCGCTTGGGCAAAAACCCTCGGCTACACAGTAGAAGAACTCCAAAACCAATCTTTTATCGATTTTGTCCATGCCGAAGACGTGGAAAAAACCTTGGCAGAAACGGCAAAAGTAGCCGGCGGTGCCGAAACAATATCTTTTGAAAATCGCTACCGCTGCAAAGACGGTTCCTACAAATGGCTGTCCTGGAAATCGCGACCGCTAATAGAAGAAAAGATCATGTATGCAGTCGCGCGCGACATTACCGAAAGCAAACAAACAATTAGTCAACTGCAAGAAACAACAGCCCAATTAGCCCGTTCTGAAGAGGAATTTAGAGGGCAAAGCAATCTCTTGCAACTGCTAATTAACAGCATTAGCGACGGCGTGGTTGCTGCCGATGCCAATGGCAATTTTGTGTTGTTCAACCCCGCCGCTACAAATATGTTTGGCTCGGGTTCCACAGATGCTCTCCCCAACGAGTGGGCGGCAAAATACGGTGTATTTTTGCCCGATACCGTCACTCCCTATCCCACAGCCGACATCCCTTTAGTACGCACGCTTCGAGGAGAATCCGTTGACGATGTAGATATTTTCACCCGCCACGCAGCCCAGCCTGAGGGCCTGTGGGTCAAAATTAACGGCCGGCCGCTCAAAGACGAAACAGGAGCAATTAAAGGTGGTGTAGTCGTTTGCCGCAACGTCACCCAGGAAAAAGCATCGCAGCAGCAGATGCAGCAGTTGGCCGAGGCACAGGAACGCTTGCTGCAAGAACTCAAAACGCGGCAAAATGCCCTCGATGAAGCTGCGATCGTCAGCGAAACTGACCTCAAAGGCATAATTACTTACGTTAACGAAAGATTCACCCAAATATCCGGTTTCAGCATGGGAGAACTGCTGCACCGCGACCACCGCATTGTCAATTCTGGCTACCATCCCAAAGCATTTTTTTCCGAAATGTGGCTGACAATTTCTCGCGGTTTGGTGTGGAAAGGGGAAATCAAAAATCGGCGCAAAGATGGCTCGTTTTATTGGGTAGATTCCACGATCGCCCCCATCTTCGATACTAGCGGTACCATAGTCAAATATATCGCCATCCGCTTTGACATTACCGAGCGCAAAGAGGCAGAGGAAGGACTGGAAAAATTTGCAGCCGAACGCAAAGCTGAAGCCGATTCGATGACGCAGCAAGTCCTCAAACTGTTGGGAGAAATTAAAGGCGCAGCTCAAGGGGATTTGACAGTCAGGGCGGAAGTAACGAATGACGTTTTAGGTGCTGTCGCCGACTCTTTTAACTTTTTAATTGGTTCTCTGCGGAAGGTGGTAACGGGAATTCAAACTTTAGCGGAACAGGTAACATCTGCCACCGGCGAGTCAATTAACAATACCAGCGAACTCACTCAACAGGCGGAAGTTCAAGCAGAAAAAATATCTGCAATCATGCGGGAAATCGAGCGAATCGTGAATTCGATCCGCGACGTGCGAGATGTTTCGGTGCGCGCCGAAACCGTTGCTCAGCAGTCTTCTCACACCGCAGAAGTCGGCGGTATGGCGGTCGATCGCGCTGTCGAAGGCATTAACGAGCTCCGGTTGACGATCGCCTCTACCTCAAAAATGATGAAGCGTTTGGGCGAATCTTCGCAACAAATCGGCAAAATTGTCACTTCGATTTCTCAACTGGCTTCCCAAACCAATTTGTTAGCTCTCAATGCTACGATTGAAGCAGCCAGAGCCGGCGAACAAGGTTTAGGTTTTGCGGTTGTCGCCGAAGAGGTGCGGAAGTTGGCAGAGCGATCGGCCGGCGCGACTGAGGAAATCTCGGAAATTGTGGGTACAATTCAAGAAGAAATCAGCCGCGTGATGAAGGCAATGGAATCGGGGACACTGGAGGTAGTGGAAGGTACTAAGCTAGCAAGCGAAGCTAAAACTCACCTGAATGCCATCATCGAAGTTAGTCGAGAAATGAATGCTTTGGTGCAGAATATTACTCGCGCTTCGGCTAAACAAACTGTTTCGGCTGAGGAGATTTCTAACAGTATGCAGCAAGTCAATGAGATTGCAAATACAACTGCCCAAAAAGGTTCCGATGTCAAAGCATCGCTTGATGATTTATCCGGTTCTGTCAGCAAATTGCAAAAGTCGGTGGCTAATTTCCGCAGTTAGTTATTAGTCAAAGGTTTGTAGTGAGGACTTTAGTCCTTCTATGGATGCGGACTAAAGTCCTCACTACAAACCAATCTTATTAGGGTCATCCTTTTCGGAGATGATATTAAGAGGCTCCCGTTAAGAAGTCACAGTGTGCGATGATGAATGCTAGCATAGATCGGTATTTGGAATATTTTAAGGTGCAGCTATCGTGTTTGAAATCGAGTTTACAGACCAAGCAATTGAGGATTTGCAGTGGTTTAAAAAACACGAACAGAATGTAATTGTTGACGGTATTGAAGCTAACCTTTGTTATGAACCCACTACGGAGACGCGCAACCGGAAACCCCTGCGTCCAAACAATACAGCAGAATGGGAATTGAGAGTGGGGCTATATCGCGTTTTGTACAACGTTGAGCAGCAAGTTAAAATTGTCAGTATAGAGCGCATCGCTGGCAAGCCTGGGAATAAATACATATTTCAAGGGGAAGAGGAAGAACTATGATGAACTGGGATTATCGAGTATTTTTTGAGGATGGCGGGTACACAATTCGCACGGTGTATTATGACGATACGGGTGCGATCGCAGCCTGCGCCGAAAAAGAAACTGCACCTTATGGAGAATCATTGGCAGAACTTCAAGCAGAATTAAACCAACTCCTGGCTGCTCTAAAAAAGCCAGTTATTTCTGCTGACGATGTGCCGGCTCCAAGCGATCGTCCGAAGGCAAAAAGAGGAAAATCATTGCAAGCAGTGCGGCAACAACTTGGCTTGCAATCGGAAATAACGAAAGAAAGTTCGTTGAGTTCAAAGGATTAATAAAAAACCGAGGTTATCGGTAATAGTTCAAAAGTACTGGGCACCGATATTCATATTTATAGCAACCGCCACATCCGGCGCTCACATAAATAACCTGATGAATAGAGCTTAGAACCCTATAGCATAAACGGTTTGATTCCCGTACCTTGTAACTGTCAACTGTCAACCATTCGACTACGCTCACGGCAAGCTCTCAACTGTCAACTGTCAACTGTCAACTGTCAACTGCTATATATGGATGATGATGATTTAAACGAATTAATAGATGCTTTTACCGCAGAAACGCAAGAGTTTCTCCAATCAATGGAAACTCACCTGCTGGCGATGGAAGGCGCAGATTTGAAAGGGCGACAAGCGGGTGTTAAAGAAATGTTTCGGGCCGCTCACTCGATTAAAGGTGCGGGTTCGATGTTGGGCTTTCAAGACGTGTCGGCGGCGGCTCACACGCTGGAGGACTGTTTTGTCATTTTGCGCGATCGCACGGACTTGTCGGCCCTGGAACCGGTCACTATAACTGTTTTGCTGCAAGGGGTGGATGCTCTCAAAAAGATAGCGGCCGAAGCAATTCACCACTCGGATGTCAGCACTCCCGATCAAAGGTCAAACCTGGAGGCGATCGCCCAAATTCATGCCCAGTTCGAGGCCAAGTACGGCAAGCCGGGGCCGCCGCCCGTTCCCGCAGCCAGTCGATCGGCAGCCCCGGAAACCCTGAAACTGATTTTTGAACACGAATTGCCGCCAATCTTCAATCGCCTAGAAACTGAGCTTTCCCAAGCTTCGGAGGCAGATTTGCCAAAAAGCGTCACCGCCCTCAACCAGGTTTATTACCAACTCTCCGGCTTGGCTGGAATGCTGCAATTGCCGGATTTTGGGAAAGTCGCTGAACCCCTCAGAGATTTGATCGACTCTCCAGATTTGACTTTACAGCGGTTGCAGTCGGAGGGTTGGGCGATCGCCCAGTCGTTGCAAACCGCACGCCAGCAGCTATTAGACGGAAGGGCGATCCTCTTCGAGGGCTGCGCTAACGAACTCCCCCAAATCTCCCCCCCACCCCCAAACGAATCACAAACATCCGAAACCTCCCCCCCTCTCCCCCTCTCCCCCTCTCCCCTCTCTCCCTCTCCCCCCCTCCCCAACCCACAAAGGCCGACAATCCGCGTAGACTTAGAACGCTTGACCGAATTAGTGAATCTGGTCGGAGAATTAGTGATCAACCGTACAAATTTAGAACTTCAAGAATCCGAATTGCGCGGCGAAGTCAAGCGAATTCGCCGCAGTATCGTAGATTTAAATCAATTCGGCGGCCAGTTGCGCGAAGAATACGACAGACTGAGTTTTGCAGACTGGAGAGGAGGAAACGGCAATTCGGGATTAGGAAAACTTGCAGGATATGAAACAGAATTTCCACTGATTGTTAACGACAAATCCTCGATCGACCATTCTCACTTCGATATCTTAGAGATGGATCGTTATACAGAGTTCCACTCAACCGCCGCAGAAGTCATCGAAACCGCCGAAGCAATTTCTCAATCCGCCACCAAATTAGACACCTTAGCAATGAAATTCGAGCGCAGTACCGACCAACTGCGCCGCATCACCGAACAACTTCGCAGCCGCGTCATGCAGTTGCGAGTCGTGAGTTTCAGTCGCGCCGTAGACCACTTACCGAGGGCGCTTCGGGATATGTGCCTCACCTACGATAAAGATGTCAACCTGCTGTTAGTAGGAAGGGATACCAAAATTGACGAAAGTTTGCTCGACGCTTTGCGCGATCCCTTGGTACATTTAGTAAGAAATGCCTTCGATCACGGCATCGAAATGCCCGAAGTTCGGCAAGCAATTGGCAAACCCGCCAGCGGTCAAATTGAAATCGAAGCCCGCCACCAAGGCGGCCAAACTATTATTACTGTCGCCGATGACGGTAAAGGTATTGACCCGGAAATCATTCGCCGCAAAATAGTTAAAAAGGGTTTAGCGACGGAAGAACAAGCCCAAGAATTTTCGATTGCCGAACTCTATGATTTTCTATTTTGGCCCGGTTTCAGCACTGCCGAGGAAGTGAGCGATCTTTCCGGGCGAGGAGTCGGACTCGACGTGGTGCGAACAAATTTGCGGACTGTGCGGGGGACTGTGAAGGTGGACTCTCGCCTGGGAAAAGGTACGAGTTTTATCATCAAACTGCCATTGTTGCTGTCGATTACTGAGGCTTTGATGGTAAAGACCGATCGCAATAAAATAGCAGTACCGCTAGATGCAGTCGAGGAAATTCTGCATATTAAAGCTTCGGAAGTTCACACCGCCGGCAATCAGCCGATGTTGTGGTGGCGGGATGAATTTATTCGTTTGGTGCGACTGCAAGATTTGCTCGAATACAGCGTCGTCGGGCCCGATGGCCCCTCTCCAGACCCTTTGACTCAAGATCACATTCCCGTCTTGGTTTTGGCTTCTACCGAAGGAATGCTGGCGGTGGCCGTGGAACGCCTGATCGGCCAGCAGGAAATTGTGGTTAAACCTTTGCCGCCACCTCTATCCAAGCCTCGCGGGGTTTTGGGGAGTACGATTTTGGGGGACGGTAAAGTTGTAACTATTTTGGATGTGGATGATTTGGTGGGTCAACCTTTATCCAATAGTTCGATCGCCCCTGTGTCTGGTAAAGTGCCACAAGTGGCGCCGACTTCGAGTCAGTCGCCCCAGATTTTGGTAGTAGACGATTCCTATACAATTCGGCAGTTGTTGTCTCTGATGCTGACTCGTGCCCGCTACCGCGTAGTTCAGGCTAAAGACGGCTTGGATGCCCTGGAAAAGCTGCAAAATGGTCTTGATTGCAGTTTGGCGATTGTCGATATTGAAATGCCCCGGATGGATGGATTTGAATTATTGCGCTCTATGCGATCGACCCAGCGGTTTGCTAAGATTCCCGTAGCCATGCTGACATCCCGCAGCGGCGAAAAACACCGACAAATGGCAATGGAATTAGGCGCCAATCAATATTTTACGAAACCTTACAGTGAATCTCAACTTTTAGAAGCAATACCAAAATTAATCAAACATTAAATAAAGGTACGTTGTTGCGCTTTAGCGCTCTTTCATATATATACAAAGAGCGCTGAAGCGCAACTACATACCTAGAAAAAAATACTATTTCCCAGCAGTGCCTGGTAACGAATAGATTCCCAATCAAAAATCAAAAATCGCATGACTCACACGAATTACAATCGCCGCTTTCGCAGCAAGAAACAAGGCGCTGTCAGAACTCCTCCTCGAAAACTTGTGTCCTTTGAACTGGGAAACGTTAATTATGCGGTTCCTATAGAAAAAGTGCAGCGTGTTGTCAAAGACTTTAATCCCTACGGTTTTTTAGATAGCGGTCAAAGTTTAGTTCGGCACCAAGAAGAACTAATTACCCTGATTAATTTATCTAAAATATTTCCTAGCAGTCGGAGTATTGCTGACTGCAACTACCTGATTGTTTGCAGCTTAAATAAAAGCGATCGCTTGGGAATTCCCATTCCTGAGATGCCGAAGATTTTGGAAATTGCCGAAGAAAGTTTCTGCGAAATTCCAGAGTTGTACCGCCAACAGCAACTACCTGCGGTAATAGAAAAGTTGATTCGCGCCCCTGACGGTTCCGAAGTTTTTTATCTGAATTTGGCTCTATTTAGCCCAACCTAATATCTAGCAATTTTCAGTCATCATCCAAACGAGGAAGCCCAATATTTGCTCAACCGGAAGCAGAGAATAATCAGTAAGATCGATAGATACGCATTGCTCTTCTAGTTTAAGAAACCGCCAAACTGTACCGCTAGTTACGGTTCCGTAAATAGTCGATATCGGCTGTTGCTTTTGTTGGTTAAAACGTTGAGCGGCAACCATTTCTGCAAGGCATTGCCCCAAACCTGGTTTAAGGTCTTCTTTCTTGGCTTCCACTAAGACAACCGCAGGGGCTTTAATAAATAGTTGTTCCGGGGAACGACTTAGGAGAAAGTCCACATAGCCTGTGAGTTCAGCCTCCGGTTCTACATTGAATTCTTCGCCGGAAAAAACGCTAATCTGCCCTTGAAGCTGCCGTTTGACTTCCAGCAACACAGGATTGATAATCCCCTCAGATCGAGCTTTTTCACTGCTGACTGCGATCGCCCATGGAATCGTTTCTTTAAGAGTATCCTGAAGCAAAAGACTAGGAGTGACTGGCGCAATTTCGGGGAAGAAACGCGCGCCTTCAACGATCGTAAGATTGAAATCCTCTACAGCTTTGCTGAGAGTAAATTTACTGTAAGGCATAGGTTAATTATTTGCGATCGCATACCGTAACACTTTTGACTGAAATCAGGAATGTTTTATTTTTGGCTTAATATACTCGATTGAGTGTACCATCTTTACAGAGAATTTGCTGTAAATGGTATTCTTGCAAGCAAGAAGTTATTTATTTATGAAAAAAATCACAATACTGTCGATCGCCCTGCTAATTTCTGCCGCCACTCTAGAATATCCGAAGGTGGGGCTGCAACTAAGGGCGATCGGGCAAACACCAACGCCCCAAACACCAACACCTCAACCACCAATCATCCAACCACAAATACCCCAACCACCGACAACTCAACCACCAACACCCCAAACACCAACACCCCAAACACCAACACCCCAACCAAAAGCAGAAGATCCCAAAAAGCTCGGTTACGTCTCCCCAGAATTTGCCGAAAGGTTCTCCCAGCAACAAATTGACCAAATCAACGCCAACGTCGAAACGCTGTTGCTAACCCAAAGCTGCGTCCGTTGCGACCTCCGAGCTATAAAATTAGTTAACATACGCTTAAAAAATGCGATCGTCACAGGAGCAGATTTATCAGACGCCAGCCTCAGCGGTAGTACCTTCGAGATCTCAGATTTTGTCAACACCAATATGGCTCGCACAGACTTAAGCGGAGCCCAGTTAATCGGAGCGAGAATCAGCAACACCAACCTCCGAAAAGCCAACTTGACAGGAACCAATTTAGACGGTGCAGACTTGCGATTTTGCGACCTCAGAGACGCAAATCTGTCAAATGCGAACCTCCGGAATGCTAATATAGATGGCGCTAGTATCGATCGAGCCAGCATGGCCGGCACAACCATGCCAGACGGCCGAAAAAATTAATCACAAAATCTTTCCTAGAGGCAGAAACCGGGTTTTTTTTACGAAGCTACTGCATCAAAACCCTTAATCGCATAAAAAACCCGGTTTCTTTGGTATTGATAAGTCCAAAAATATAAATCAAACAGCCAAAAACCTCTGAACCACCTCATCACTCAACTCGCTAGTGCTTCCAGAAGCCACAATCCCGCCTTTCTGCATAGCATAATACCAATCAGCTTGCCGCACAAAATGCAAATGTTGCTCCACCAACAAAACCGAAATTCCCCTAGTCGCAACTACCCGGCGCACAGCAGCTTCAATGTCTAAAATAATCGACGGCTGAATTCCCTCCGTCGGTTCATCCAAAACCAGCAACTTCGGCTCACCCATCAAAGCCCTAGCGATCGCTAACTGCTGCTGCTGTCCCCCGCTCAAATCGCCCCCCATGCGATCGAGCATAGTCTTCAAAACCGGAAATAACTCAAAAATCTCATCAGGAACTTCAGGATTTTTTGTCATAGTTGGTTTCGCTTCCAAACCTAACAACAGATTTTCTTTCACAGTCAATCGTGGAATAATTTCGCGCCCTTGAGGCACATAACCAATCCCCAATTTAGCCCGCTGGTGAGTCAACTTAGAGACAATAGATTGTCCGCCAAAATTAATTGTGCCGCTGCGAGGTTGCAGCAAGCCCATTAGGGTTTTTAGCATAGTAGTTTTGCCAACACCATTGCGGCCGATCAAGCAAACCATTTGCCCCGCATTAACACTTAAATCGACACCGCGCAAAATGTGACTTTCGCCATAGTAAACATTCAAATCAGAAACTTGCAGCATATGTTTGATAATTAGTAATTAGTAATCGGTAATCCGTTACATCCGTTACACAATCCGTTGCCGAACTTCTTCACTCTTCTGGTTTTCCCAAATATACCTCAATTACCCGATCGTCATTTTGCACCTCATCCATCGTTCCCTCGCACAAAACAGCACCCTGATGCAACACCGTCACCTGCCGCGCAATTTGCCGCACAAACTCCATATCATGTTCAATTACCAACACCGAATGACTTTCGGCCAGCGAAATCAGCAACTCTCCAGTTAACACAGTTTCCTCATCAGTCAAACCCGCCACAGGCTCATCCACCAACAACAAATCAGGAGATTGCGCCACCAACATCCCAATTTCCAACCACTGCTTTTCCCCGTGAGAAAGCAAACCAGCCAAAACATCAGCCTTAGCAACCAAACCAATAGTTTCTAACAAACCCGCCACCGTGCGCTTTTCAGCAGCAGGAGCAGGCTTAAACAGAGTTGGAAATACATTTTTATTGCCGTTGCAAGATAGCTCCAAATTTTCGCGCGGCGTTAAATTCAAGTAAACTCGCGGCGTTTGAAACTTGCGGCCAATACCCAGACGCGCAATCTGATATTCGGACAATTGGCGCAAATTTTTGCCCTTAAATATCACTCGCCCTTCCGTCGGCTGCACCTTCCCCGTAATCGAATCGAGAAAAGTTGTTTTCCCCGCACCGTTAGGGCCAATGATAACTCGCAGTTCCCCCGCATCCATGCTGAAATTTAAACCGTTGATGGCTTTGAAACCATCAAAACTAACAGTCAAATTTTCTATCTCTAATACTTTTCCCTTCATAACTTTAATTCCGCAATATACAACTGATTTTTCTTGATTTTCCTTAATTGTAGTTGTAGGGTGCGTCAGTCAACCGTCTCTGAGAAAGCCGAAAAATCTGCTGGCTGACGCACCTTACATAACTGCTTGTCCTGAATTGTCTTTGGAAGGTGCGTCAGCCTATAGTCTTTGAGCTAGCCGAAAAATCTGCGGGCTGACGCACCCTACATAACTGCTGCTTGTCCTGAATTTTAGTTGTAGGGTGCGTCAGTAAACCGTCTCTGAGAAAGCCGAAAAATCTGCCGGCTGACGCACCTTGCTTAACTACTTGTCCTGAATTTTAGTTGTAGGGTGCGTCAGTAAAAAGTCTCTGGAAAAACCGAAAAATCTGCGGGCTGACGCACCCTACATGGGCTACATTAGCACTAGCCGCGATTGCTCATAAAGTCAAACGAAATACTGTTAGAAGTGCTCGTTACTGGAGCTGGAGTTGCAGCCATAATCCGCTCAGCCAACTTCGAGAGTGGCAGACTTTGCAAATACACTTTACCCGGCCCGGTTAGCTTGACTAAAAACAAGCCTTCGCCACCAAATAAAGCATTTTTAAAGCCGCCCACAAACTGAATATCGTAATCTACCGTCGGCGCAAAAGCTACCAAACAACCAGTGTCCGCCCGCAACACTTCGCCAACTCCCAAATTTTTCTCAACGATTGTTCCTCCCGCATGAACAAAAGCTAACCCGTTACCCTGTAATTTTTGCAGAATAAAGCCTTCTCCGCCAAAGAAACCGGCACCCAGCCGCTTGGTGAAAGCTACCTCAATTTCAATCCCGTTGGCGGCACAGAGAAATGAGTCTTTTTGACACAAAAATTTACCGCCAAGTTTGCCTAAATCGAGGGGAATTACTTTACCCGGATAGGGTGCGGCAAAAGCGACGCGGGCTTTGCGATTTCCGGCGTTGACAAAGGTGGTAATGAAAAAACCCGCTCCTGTCAGCATCCGCTTGAAACCTTGAAATAGGCCACCACCTGTGGATGTTTGCATTTGGATGTCGCCTTCCATGTATGTCATGGTTCCAGCTTCAGCCCTCACGCCTTCTTTGGGGTCGAGTTCAATCTCGATGAGTTGCAAATCGTCGCCGTAGATTTTGTAGTCAATAATATCTGCCATACGTTTCCCCTCAAGTTAAAAAAACGAAGCTGCTTGCTACTGATATCTAAGTAGGTGGACATATATATTGCATCTGGGGAGCGAGTCATGTTAGCGAAGCGAGCCGCAGGAAAGCTGGTGTCAAGTCTATGGCGATTGCTTCGTTTCTCTCTTCCGGGTGACATTTATTTATGTCCGCCTACTTATATATACACGATATTTTTGCAATCAATGTTCAAGTTCTTCTTTTTCGTGCTGTATTTCGGGGTCTTGTTCCAGGCTAGGGTAAGTAGATACGTACTTGGGTTTTCTGAACAAGCGACGAATTGGCTCAAAATCTTGATATTGCACCCATCCGACTAAGCCGTCTGGCAAGACTGTGACTACTATTAAAAATAGCGCGCCTTGGAAAAACAGCCATACTTCGGGGAATTGTTCGCTCAAGAAACTTTTGCCAAAGTTGACTAGCAGCGCTCCCAATATTGCTCCTGATAATGTGGCGCGACCTCCGACTGCTACCCAAATTACCATTTCGATGGAAAATGCTATATCCATTGCCTTTGGCGAAATAATTCCCGTTTGTACGGTGAATAAAGCGCCTGCAATCCCGGCTAAGCCGGCGGAAATTGCAAATACTAAAACTTTGTATCCTGTGGGATTGTAGCCGGAGAAACGCAGGCGCACTTCGTCGTCGCGAATTGCTAGTAGCAAGCGCCCGAAACGCCCGCTTGTCAGCCAGCGGCAGAGGGCGTAAGTTGCTGCTAGAAATAGTACGGTGAGAATGTAGAAAATATATTGAGTATCTCTGCCGTTTACTGTGGCTCCGAATAGGGTTTTAAAGTCGGTGAGTCCGTTGGTGCCGTTAATCAGTTTTTGCTGGCCGTTAAAGAAGTTGAAAAATACAATTGTGGCTGCTTGGGTGAGAATTGAAAAGTAAACGCCTCGAATGCGATTGCGGAATACTAAGTAACCTAAAAGTCCGCCCAAGATGGCGGGGATGAGGAATAGGGCGATGACTGAGAAGGGAAATGAATAGAATGGTTGCCAAAACCAGGGCAGTTCGGTGACGCCGTAGAGGTTCATGAATTCGGGTAATTGACTGCTGGCGGTTGGGGGAATTTGCAGTTTTAGGTGCATGGCGAAGGCGTAGCCACCGATCGCAAAAAATACGCCATGTCCCAGACTGAGCAAACCTGTATATCCCCAAATTAAGTCTATACCGAGAGCTACAATCGCTAGTGCTAAAAATCGTCCCAATTGGTTGAGACGAGCGTCAGCAAGTATTCCTGGGACGATCGCGATCGCAATTATGGCGATCGCCCCTACAATTGCTGCTTCTTTAAACAGAGCCTTTTTTTCTGTATTCTTCATTTTTTTGCCGCTCAAAGCTGTAGTTTTTAATTCTCAACAGTCCGTCCTTTTTGCGGAAAAATTCCGCCCGGCTTCACTTGCAGAAAAGCCATAATTAAGGCGAATACCATGACTTTTGCCATGCTGGTGGTGGCGAAAAATGTGAAAAAATCAGCTAAAGGCTTGACAGGAGCAAACATTAATGCAAGTGTTCCCGATCCGATGAGATAATTTGCAGTGCCGATCGCCATTGCAGCAACTACACTCCCCATAATCTTGCCCACACCGCCCACAACCACCACCATAAAGGTATCGACTATATAATTTTGTCCGGTATTTGACCCTACAGAACCAATCAAACTAATCGCGCACCCAGCGACACCAGCCAATCCCGAACCCAAAGCAAAAGTCAGCGCATCTACTTGTTCGGTAGGTATTCCCAAACAAGCGCTCATGCTGCGATTTTGCGTCACAGCGCGAATCCGCAATCCCCACACAGACTTTTGCAAAAATAGGTAAATTCCTGCCAAACAAATGCCTGTCAGCGCAATAATAAAAAGTCGGGCGTAGGGTAACTGAAAAGTTCCCAGCGGGATGCCGCCGCGCAGCCATGCAGGCGCAGTCACATCAACGTTTTGAGCGCCAAACCAAGGTTGAGTTACTGCCAGTTTGTAAGTTTCCCCTAAAAATGCGCTCACTGCCCAGGAAATACCGAGAGACAGAGGCAAAATTATGGCGATAAATGTGCTGCGAGTGCGATCGAAATCGGGGCGCCGTTTCAGCACCTGCAAGCCGCCAAAAAACAGCAAACAAAACACCGCAATTCCCGTTACCAGCCCCCAACTGACGCTGCGAACAAACTGCTGCAAAATCAAACTTACGCCCCACGTCGCCAGCAGAGTTTCTAGCGGCCGCCCGTAGAGATGACGAATCACTCCCCGTTCGAGAATTAATCCTACTAATGCCGCCACTAAAAAAGCGAGGGGAATGGCAAATAAAATATAAGTTTCAAAGGCAAATCCTCCGATACCTTTGAAGAAATTCTGCACTACAAAAGTTGTATAAGCCCCCAACATCATCAACTCGCCGTGAGCCATATTAATTACGCCCATCAGCCCAAAAATAATCGCTAATCCCAGGGCTGCAATTAGCAAAACAGCGCCGATGCTAATGCCATTAAATAAACCGTCCAATAAGTCGATCGCCATTTTTTTCCTCTTACTTTTTTACATACAATAAATATTTTTTGTAGAGGTAGGTTTTATTTCATGCGTCTCAACTTAGAACTAAAACCATCTGTATAATAGCGCTGGTAGCCAAGTCTCGATCCCCCTAAATCCCCCTTAATTAATAAGGGGAGTAGGGGTTGACTTTGAAATCAAGATATTGTCCCCCCTCCCACCAGGGGGGTTAGGGGGGATCGAATATCTGTTGCCAACATTAAATAAAATTGGTCTTGGCTACTTATGGTGCCTTGAATTTGCCGCCTTTTGCGGGGTCAGACCAATCGCAAGAAAAACCTTTTGTTTCAGCGACAAACTGATTCCAAGGAATCGGCTTCACGGCTTCTGGCGTAGCAAAAGTGATGTTAAACAAACCATCTTCTCTCACTTCGCCCAACCGCACAAATTTAGAAAGGTGATGGTTAACTTCCAGGGTTACTTTGCCACCCGGGGCGTCAAAAGTTTGACCCAAAGCTGCTGCCCGCACTTTTTCCAAATCGTCTGGTGTTCCTGCTTTTTCGACGGCTTGCTTCCACAGGTAAACCATGATGTAAGCTGCTTCCATCGGGTCGTTAGTCACTCTGTCTTTGCCGTATTTTGCCTTGAAAGCTTCCACAAATTTTTTATTTGCCGGAGATTCCACAGTCATGAAGTAATTCCAGGCGGCGTAATGGCCTTTGAGATATTCTACGCCGATCGCCTTTACTTCTTCTTCTGCTATACTGACTGACATTGACGGATATTTGTCCGGGGTCAAACCTGCGCCCTGCAACTGTTTGAAAAATGCGACGTTGCTGTCGCCGTTGAGGGAATTGAAAATGACACCACCTTCGGGTAAAGCTGCCTTGATTTTAGTAATAATTGGCGTGACTTCTGTACCGCCCAAAGGTATGTAATCTTCCCCAACTAATTCGCCACCTTTGGCTGCTAGCTGTGCTTTGATAATAGTGTTTGCGGTGCGGGGGAAAACGTAGTCCGACCCGACTAAGAAGAATTTTTTGCCTTTATTTGCTAGCAGCCAGTCTACTGCTGGTTCGATTTGCTGGTTCGGCGCAGCCCCGGTATAAAAGATATTCTTGGAGCACTCTTGACCCTCGTATTGTACGGGATACCAGAGCATATGATTTTTTTCTTCAAATACTGGTAACACTGCTTTGCGGCTGGCGGATGTCCAGCAGCCAAAGACGGTGACAACTTTGTCTTGATCGATCAATTTTTTGGCTTTTTCGGCAAAAGTCGGCCAGTCTGAGTTGCCGTCTTCTACTATTGCTTGGATTTGTTTTCCGAGGACGCCGCCAGCTTTATTGATTTCTTCTATCGCTAATTGTTCAGCCTCCACAACGCTTTTTTCGCTGATTGACATTGTGCCGCTCAAGGAATGCAAAATTCCTACTTTGATCGTGTTCCCACTGCTGGCTGCTGGTGCTGCTGGTGTAGTTCCTGCTGCTGTTGGAGAAGCGGCTGGGGTTGCGGTTGGAGTGGGAGTTCTACAAGCTTTTAGAAATAAACTTGATGTGAGGGTAGCAGAACTGTATAAGAGAAATTTCCGCCGATCGAATCGCTTTGTCATTTTTTCTAGTTACTCCTGAATAGCTCTGTCAGATGATTGAGAATAATAACACATAGCGACTTGATATTAAGACTCGCTTTAGAAGAATGTTGTACCTTTAGATACAAAACTTATTGTTATTGACAAATTGAAGGTTTGGTGGGGATTGAGAGTAACTGCGACAGAAACCCGTTTGTCAACCCAAATACGTCTTTTCCGGAATCAGTCTGAAATTAGAAACCCGCTTTTTTTATAGCGATACCTGATGAATGTTGGGAGTTAGGCAGAAATTGCTCGATCGCACGCAAGCCAATCTCAAACCACCTCACCCGCCCAAAATTTGTAGAAATATCCCTGATTTTATGGAGAATAGCGGACTCGAACCGCTGGCCTCTGCGGTGCGATCGCAGCGCTCTACCAACTGAGCTAATTCCCCTGATTGACTTTTAATTTAACATTTTAGATGCCCGATTGCCAAATCTCAAAGGCTTACAGGTCGCATTTGTATTGAATTTGGCAGACAGTCAACTACGTTAGCACGTAACTGCTAAAAACGTCAAGTGTTTTATGCTGCTGGTGGAGTCGGGGCGATCGAGCAAAGTTGGGCTACTCTGTCCAACTCTAAATCAGCAAAATAGTCCACCGTCCAATTAGCTTGGCGCTGGATCATGTGAAACGGGTAAGTGTGAGTCACCCCCGCTACCTGAATCCCCGCTTTTTTCGCCGCTTCTATCCCTGCAAAGGTATCTTCTAATGCCAAACACTCGATCGCTTGCAAGTTAAATCCGGGATATTTCTGGTTGAGAAGTTCCACCGCCAACAGATAGCCGTCGGGTGCTGGTTTGCTCGCCATCAAGTCGTCGCCTGCGACAATTAATTCAAAGTTTGCAGCCAAACCCGATCGATCTAACACCAATTCTATATCCGATCGCATTGCCGCGCTAACTACCGCCATTTTTAGTCCGGAAACCCGAATTTTGTCAATAAATTCTGCCACATCCGAATAAATGGGCAATTTTTCCAAACTATTGATTGTTTCCTGATAAGCTTGGGCCTTGCGTAGCAGCAAGCGATCGAGGTATGTTTCTGTCAGATATCGTCCCCGGCGCTTCAGCAGTTCGGTAATACAAGTGCGATCGCTCCTTCCCAAGCACACTTCCCGAAACTCCCCACGTTTGAGTTGGAGATTTTCATCTAGCATCAGTCGATCGATTATTTTCTCGTGAATCGACTCGTCATTAATAATAACGCCATTAAAATCAAATAAAACTGCTTTTAGAGTCATTAGTCATTGGTTATTGGTTATTGGTTATTAGTCATTGGTTATTGGTTATTGGTTATTCGTTATTCGTTATTCGTTATTCGTTATTCGTTATTGGTTATTCGTTATTGGTTATTCGTTATTCGTTATTGGTTATTCGTTATTGGTTATTCGTTATTCGTTATTGGTTATTGGTTATTGGTTATTGGTTATTCGTTATTGGTTATTCGTTATTGAATAGCAACTCTCAACTGTTAGCTGTTAGCTGTTGTCAACTGTCAACTGTCAACTGTCAACTGTCAACTGTCAACTGTCAACTGTCAATTGTCAACTGTCAACTGTCAACTGTCAACTGTCAACTGTCAACTGTAAGCTGGAATTCCCGGTAAATCGCCATCCAAATCAGGAACCAAATCGATCGGATTCCACACCTTCGCCGCCCGCACCGGTTCCAAATCTTCCCCAGGAAGAGGTTTCACACCCTGCGTTACCTGATGCACCCACCAGTGATCCTGAGTTTGCACCGCCGCGAATCCAGCAGCCCCCGCCCAAGCATCAATACTACCAGTTGCATAAGACTTAATATAAGGCTCTTCAAAGATATCAGTCAGCCACTCTGTCTGCCGCAAAGTTTTTTGGTTTCCGTCCAAAATTGCCACTTGTCCCCCAACCTTCAGCAATCGGAAACTTTCTCGCAAAATTGCCCGCGATACCGCAGGTGGCGTCTCGTGAAACAGCAAGGAAGTTGCAACTAAATCAAAGCTGCCGTCAGCAAAAGCAACGCTTTCGGCATTTCCGTGCAACCACTCGATATTTAAGCCGGCTTTTTGCGATTTCATTTCGGCGACTACCAGCATATATGGCGACAAATCCAGGCCGACAACTTCGGCTTCGGGAAAGGCTTGTTTGAGCATCAGCGTGGTTGAGCCAGTGCCGCATCCCAAATCGATGATTCGGCGGGGCTTCACCCGCACACCGTCTATTAAGCCTTGTCTGACGACTGTTTCGTGGGGAGGCAAAACGTATTGCGTAATTGGATCGTAGGAAACCGCTGCACTGGGGTTGAGGTAGCCGCCTTCGATGCCGTGAAAGTTTTGGCTGCTGTAATATTCGGGATAAACTAGGTCTGGTTGTCGGTGGCGATCGCCCGCTGTTTCCCAGTCGATACCTTCGTAGAGTCGTTTCAGTGCTTGTTCGTCGATCGCCAGTCGTATCAGGGGCGACAAAAAGCGCTCAAAAATTGTATCCTTGCCAACAGCCATAAAACTCCTTGCACAACAACTCTTTTAATTTTAGCCAAAGCCAGCCAATTTAGCATTCATGAAAGCTCCTTTACCTGCGTTGCACTCATCCGTGGCGTTCCTTCCCTCTTCCTGCTTGCCTCTTGATACCCCTCCGCGATCGGAATTTTTATCAAAAACTCCGTCCCCCCGCCCTTAGGCTGAGCAATCTTGATACTGCCGCCGTGTCCGTCTACTACAATTTTGTAGCTAATTGCTAATCCCAAACCAGTACCTTGCCCGACTGGTTTTGTAGTAAAAAATGGGTTAAAAATTTGGTCTTGAATGCTTTCGGGAATGCCAGGGCCGTTGTCGGCAATCGTCACCTTCAGAAACTTACCGCCATTTTGTCGAACTACTCCCGTAGAAATAGTAATGATTTTATCCAGGCGATCGATCTCCTTCAAAG
Source organism: Microcoleus sp. PH2017_09_SFU_O_A (assembly GCF_020738625.1). Classification (NCBI taxonomy): domain Bacteria; kingdom Bacillati; phylum Cyanobacteriota; class Cyanophyceae; order Oscillatoriales; family Microcoleaceae; genus Microcoleus; species Microcoleus sp. PH2017_09_SFU_O_A. Next base: position 10,309 of record NZ_JAEQCF010000044.1, on the reverse strand, counting down.
CATCCATCGCATTGCTCAGCAAGTTCATAAACACCTGATTTAGCTGAGAGGGATAGCACTCGACTGAAGGCACTTTTCCGTATCTCTTGACTATATAAATCCCATTCTTGATCCGGTTGGAGAGCAGCAGCAAGGTATTTTCGATACCTTCGTGAATGTCCGCCAGTTTTTTGTCAGATTCATCGAGGCGAGAAAAGTTTCGCAAAGAAAGAACTATGGTGCGAATGCGTTCGGTTCCTATTTTCATAGAATTCAACATATGCGGCAAATCTTCCTCGATAAATTCCAACTCAATTGCTTCGGCAAACTCTTCGATTTCCGGAGTCACTTCTGGGAAGGTTTTTTTGTATAAACTCACCAAATCTAACAAATCTTTAGTATATTTGGTGGTGTGAGGCAAATTAGCCGAAATGAAGTTAACCGGGTTGTTGATTTCGTGAGCTATCCCGGCCACCATTTGACCCAGGGATGACATTTTCTCGCTCTGCACTAAATGAGTTTGTGTTTTTTTGAGTTCATCTAAGGCACTATTGAGCAGTTTTACTTGGTCTTGGGTTTGACTGTAAAGGTGAGATTGATTTATGGCAATTGCCAGTTGGTCTGCCACAGCTTTTAACAATTGGATCTCCTCCCCGCTCCAAAACCAATGGGTAGCATGACTGCAAATTAAATAACCCTGTCGCTCGTTTTTAGTCTCGACATGGACGGCTAAATAGCTATTAGCTTTAAGTTCGATCGGTTGACTTGCACTCTGGCTCCCAGTGTCATTCGACAGAATAATTAGCTCGCATTTATCGCTGCGGAGTGACGAATTTTCCGAAAAGTAAGGGTCGAACTCGATCGCTTCTTTGGGACACTCAAATTCGCATGATTCCCACAAAATTTGTAAGGTTTTATTTTGCGGTTCGTGCCAACCAAAAGCCGCCCGTTCTAGGTGCAGCAAATTCACTATTTCTTCCACGGTGCTTTGCACAATTTTGTCTAATTCTAGGGAATCTTGAATGCGTCCGGCAATGCGGTTTAGCATGGCTTCTCGCTCCGCTTGAACGCGATTGTTTTCGGAGGAGTAAATTAGCCAAATTGCTGCTAGCATTGCCGGGACGAGCAGTCCGCCGACGACGGATGTCAGCAAATTTAATGCTTGGAGTTGGGATTCAATATTTTCGCGGGGAATTACTAGAGCCATTGACCAGTTAACTTCGCTGAGGGAAGCATAGGCTACATACACCCATTTGTCATCTATTTTTACCAGTTCGATATTCGTCTGATGGCTGGTCATATTGCGCGCAATTGCTGCTAATCCTGGGTCTTGTGATTTTAAAAAAGTTGGGGCTGGCAGGTCGATAGTTCCGATTAATTTATTGTTGGGATGAATAATTGGCACTCCTGCTGAATTAAGCACAAAAGCATAGCTGTCAGAACCGTATTGCAAGCTGTTAGCTACAGAGGCTACTCGGTCTACTTTAATGCTGCCTGCAAGAACTCCAATTACTTTGTTGGGATTGGGGGGCAATGCCCAAAGTGGAGCTGCAATAATGATTGCTGAAAGCTTGCTGCTGCGTCCGATCAGCGGGTCGGAAACGTTGACATTTCCGTTCATCGCCTTTTGAAAGTGTTGGCGGTCTTTGGTGTTGGTGTTAGTGCCTAAAGTGTTCTGCACCGATCCATCGGCTTGAACTAATGACAATAAGAAATACTCTTTTAACCTGTAGGTTTCTCCTTGCAAAATTGGTTCAACTAATTTCCAATCGAGAGTGCGAACAGTAGGAGAGTAAGCAATGGTTTCTATTTCTGCTTTGCGACTGCTGAGCCACTTATCGATTTCTTCACTGCCTTTTTCTAATTTTAATAGTGCTATTGCCTTTAAATTGTCGAGGATTAGTCCGCGCACTACGAAATAGCTAATGCAAGCAGTGGTGCTAATGCTTAAAGCCGTGCTGCCCAGTATTAGTAGGGTCAGCAAATGGCGGCGCTGCCGTCTGTGCTGCCAAAGACTGTGCGCTTGCTGCCACCGCAATTGAGCAGAATTACTTATTTTTTGCCACAAGCGGCGCAGCTTTTTTGTTTGATGGGGTGGCTGCACAGACACAGTTCGGGCTTGATTTGCTGGGTTTTGCATCATCAAATGTTCTCGTCGAGAGTCTAATAGATCAAACGGCATTTGTTATTCGTAATCCGGCAGAATTAATATTAGATAAATAGTGAGGGTTTGAGTCCTCATTGGTTATACCAATCAGGGGTTATACCACTTTTTGTTTTTAGATTTTTGATTAGACAATTGAAAATGACTGATTAATCTTGGGATGAAGAACAGAGTTTACCAGAAAGAATTGGTTGAAAGCCTCTCCCCGATCGGGAGAAATGAAAATCAGACTATTCATTACTCCAATCCTCTGACTTCTAGGTAGAGGTCGCTCTCAAACTGTCAACTTTCAACTGTCAACTGTCAACTGTTGAAAGTGAGGTTGTTTGAGAGAAATGGCATTACATTTCTGACTTGACAAATAAATTCCGATCGCGCGATAGCATTCGGTTTTAGCATCAACTTGATATTCAGACTTTCCCTTTGCTTACTTGATATTAGTGATTTAAGATATAGTGGTTGTCAATTTTCGTGAGGTACTTGTCAGTGATCTTACGAATTGCCAATCTGTGACCTGAATCACTTGAGAATTGCTATATCTTTAATATCTATCTCGTTTTTATAACAAAATTCTTGTAAATAACACAGAGAAAATACGGAGTTTTTTAAATTAGCAATGTATTATAATGTAGGGTGAAATCCCTGTTGACAATTTGACAAATTTGCGCTATGGCTTCAAGGAGAAATTTTTGCGTCTAAAGCTTTTTTGGCCAAGCGGGTTACATAAACGGTGAGGGCGATCGTTGCTATTAAACCAATGCCGTACAAAGCCCACTCAGCAGTAGTGCGCGATCGCCCTTGCGATCCAATTGCAGCCAAACTACCAGCCAGGGAACCGATATAAACATACATCACGGTTCCGGGAATCATGCCGATCCAAGATGCGAAAAAATAGTCTCTCAGAGATACCTGCGTGACTCCAAAAGCATAGTTGAGCAAATTAAACGGAAAAATTGGCGACAGTCGCGTCAGGAGTACAATTTTCCATCCTTCTGAAGCAACGGCGGAGTCGATCGCCTGAAACTTGAGATTACCTGCTATCTGTTTGGAAACCCAATCGCGAGTTAAATATCTACCTGTTAAAAAAGCGCAAGTAGCGCCCAAAACCGATCCGATGGAAACGCAAACCGTGCCACCAACAACTCCGAACAAAACGCCAGAACCGAGAGTCAGCAAGGAACCGGGGATAAATAAAACTGTTGCTATAATGTAAATTAGAATAAAAGCTGCGGGGCCCCAAGGGCCGAGATTGGCGATCGACTCCAGGGCATTTGTCAGAATTCCTTGAAAATTGAAAAACTTGGCCGCCACAATCAAAGCCACAGCTAAACCAATCCCTAAAAACAGCTTCCACTTATTTGATGGTGGATTTTTGTCATCGGGCGATCGCAAATCATTCATTACCTAAACTCCCCGTCTAAATTGCATACATCGTCGTTTCCAGGGTAGGGACACGGCAGTGCCGTGTAGGGAGGGACACGGCAGTGCCGTGTAGGGAGGGACACGGCAGTGCCGTGTCCCTACTGTATTTCATTTTCTAGGGTAGGGAAATGGCACTGCCATGTCCTGTATTTCTCAAATCAACGTACCGCCACAACTAGAACCGCTACCCGCCGTACAGCCGTAGCAATAAGCAGCAGTTTGCACCTCTTGAATTACATCTAAACTACCAGATTCCAGCAATTTAGCAACAGTTATAGTTTCCCCGCTGCCAGTTTTCGCCGGCAGATTTTCCATTTGGTTAAAATCGCAGTCGTAAACATTGCCCAAATAGTCGATCGACAATTCGTTCCGACACATTAAATGATCCAGAGTACCAGGATTAAAATTATTTTCCAAAAACCCCAGATAAGGCTTGTGCAGTTTTTTGTGTTCCAAATGAAACTTAGTCCGTCCCACAGGCAAATTAGTAATTGCGAACAAGTGATTAAAACAAATCCCAAAATGTTCGGCTAAATACACCTGATAATCTTGCTGTAACTTGCCCTGTTCCGCCGTCAGCGAAAACTTATCTGTTGTCGGAACCTGCGGATTGTACACCAAATCTAGAATTAAATTTGGGTTGTTTCCGTAGCCCAACTGATTCAGCTTTTGCAGAGCCCGAATCGAACTGTCAAAAACACCGCTGCCGCGCATTTTGTCAACATTATTAGCTTGGTAACAGGGAAGCGACGCCACAATTCTGAGTTGGTGTTGCGCGCAGTATTCGGGAATATCTTCAAAGCCTTTCTCAAAATAAATCGTCAAATTAGAACGAACAATAACCTCTTTACCTGCGGCCCTTGCAGCTTCCGCCAACGGTTTAAAACCGTAAAGCATCTCGGGAGCACCGCCCGTGAGGTCAACAGTTTGAATTTGAGGAAAACGGCGAATGATTTCAATTAATTGTTCGCATATTTCTGGGGAAAGTTCTTCGGTTCGTGTTGGGCTAGCTTCTACGTGGCAGTGACTGCAAGCGAGATTGCAGCGTTTGCCTAGATTAATTTGTAAAACTGCGATCGGCTTTTTAGTTAAAGCTGAGTTGAGTTTATTTTTGAAAGGCGTGATTGCGGTCTGAATCATGTGCTAAATTTTTTAGTCTGTGCTCGCAACGAATTTAGAGGCGTTCTGGTGGAACGTCTCTGATAATTTAGCATGAATTCAAGGGAAGCGACAGCGACAGATTTGAATTATTCGGTACAAAGCCTCGGCGGTTAGAAACCGCGGCTACACAAGCAAAGTCTGCCTCCGCAGACTGAAGAGAAATTATTGATTGTTCAACCCGCGCAGGCGCGTGAGTGTTTTTGTAGTTGCGATTTCAATCGCCGGGTAATTCTACAACTCAGATAGCTCGGAGAAGTCTTATTTGAGGGTTTCAACTAATTTCTCAACTCTTGCTTTGATTTCACCTCGAACGCGGTGAAAAGTTTCGATTGGTTGTCCGTCGGGGTCGTCGAGTTGCCAATCTTCAAATACTTCTCGCAATACCCACGCTTCAGGTAAATTCACGCCGCAGCCGCAGAGAGAAATTACTGCATCGTAATCTTCGGCGTTGAATTCGCTTAAGGCGTTAGATGTTTGATCGGTGATATCAATGCCGATTTCTGACATGACTTGAATTGCTGTCGGGTGAACTCTGCTTGATTCTAAACCGGAACTGGTGACGGCTATTTTGTCTTTGCCGATGGTTTTAGCGAATCCTTCTGCCATTTGCGATCGACAGGAGTTTCTTTTGCAAACGAACATTACTTTTTTCATGGTGTTTTTTGGGTTGTTGGTTATTGGTTGTTAGTTATTGGTTGTTGGTTGTTAGTTAGGGCCCCGGCGGTTAGAAACCGCGGCTACACAAGCGAAGTCCACCTCCGTGGACTGAAGAAAAATCCTTGATTCTTTAACCCGCGGAGGCGGGTTTTGTCTGTGTAGCCGCGATTTCAATCGCCGGGTGATTCTTCAACCCGCGAAGGCGGGTTTTGTCTGTGTAGCCGCGATTTCAATCGCCGGGTGATTCTCCGCGATTTCAATCGCCTTAATTAACTTCCAGGGCGCGATTTGCAACTGCGATCGCCTCCTTGGCCGCTTGTTCCTTGCGTTCGCTGTGGCGATCGGTCAAATAGTCGGTGTGCTCCCGCAACAGCAAGGTAAACTTGTACAATTCCTCCATGACATCGATCGCGCGATCGCGAAAAGGAGAATCCTTCATCGTCCCATCATCATGAAACTCCTGATAAGCCTTAGCCACCGAAGACTGATTAGGAATCGTAAACATCCGCATCCAGCGGCCCAAAATCCTCAAAGTATTCACAGCATTAAAAGACTGAGAACCGCCGCTAACCTGCATCACCGCCAAAGTTCTGCCTTGAGTCGGTCTGACAGCCCCAATACTTAAAGGAATCCAGTCAATTTGATTTTTGATAATGCCCGTAATATTGCCGTGCATTTCTGGACTCGACCAAACTTGACCCTCCGACCAAAGGCTCAATTCCCGCAATTCTTGAACCTTCGGATGCGTATCGGGAACGCTGCCATAAATCGGCAATTCTAGAGGATTGAAAAACCGAACTTCTGCACCGAAATCGTCAATAATTCGAGCCGATTCTTCCGCCAACAAGCGGCTGTAAGAACGCTCTCTTAACGAGCCATATAAAAACAGAATTCTCGGTTTATGCGTGAAATTTGCCATAATCCTTTCAATTAAAATCCCGAAATCCGTTAGATATTTGTCGGTAAACAGCGACGGCTAACTGCGCGCCCCAAATTGGAGCAACCCAGTAAACCCAGTGGTGTTCCCAAATGCCACCAATTAAGGTCGGGCCGAGCGATCGCGCCGGATTCATGCTCGCTCCCGTAATTGGCCCCATAAATGCAGCTTCCAAGCCTACGGTCAAGCCAATTGCTATCCCCGCAAAACCGATATGAGCGCGCCTGTCAAGCCCCGAACCCAGAATCACAAACATCAGGATAAAAGTCAGAACTGTTTCTAAAATTAGAGACTGCAACCAATTACCGTTAAGAGGGATAGTTGCACCGAGATTTCCCACTTTTCCTAAGCTAATTAGTAGCAGTGTGGAAGCTGCGATCGCCCCCGCACACTGCGCCAAAATGTAAGGCAAAACTTTGTATTTTGGGAAAAAACCGCTCGCCCAAAATCCTAAAGTTACGGCTGGGTTAAAGTGCGCGCCGCTGATATGCCCGATCGCATAAATCATCGCGGCTACAACTGCACCAAATACAAAACTAACGCCCAAATGAGTGACAGCACCACCGCTAATTTTGTTCACCATCACCGCGCCGGTGCCTGCAAAAACTAGAATAAACGTGCCGAGGCATTCCGCGATCGCTTCTCGACTGCAATCTCGATTTTCGCCCGAAGCTAACTTCTTTGCTGCTGCACCCATCGCTCTCAACTCATTGGTTCCAAATCATCATATCAAAAAAAGTTGATGTGTCAAGTCTATTGGTTCGATCCTTCGGACTTTAGTCCGCATCAAGCCAGGACTCTTCGTCGGAACGATCGAACCAATAGCGGTTACTTTACCGGACACGATATTACTAATCAAGAAATATTGATATGTCAACCCGCATCGGAACAAGGGCGCGCCGGCAGGATCTGGCTAAAGCGCCGATAGTCCGACAGGTACTCTTCCAGGGCGAGAAACTGAGCTAGATTGAGGCTGTAGTAGATCCAGCGGCCTTCTTGGCGGCTGCGAACTAAAGCGGCTTCTTTTAGGGTTTTGAGGTGAAAAGAGAGTTTAGACTGAGGGACACCAAGCCGATCGCACAAGTCGCAAACACACAACTCCTGTTCCCGCAGCAACTCCAGAATCTGAATCCGCAGGGGGTCAGAAAGAGCGTGAAAGCCAGCGGAAACAAGTTTTTCGGAAATCTGCGGTTGTGGAGTGCGATCGGGCTTGGCTGTCGAATTTTTAATCATCAATTATAGGCGAAGGAAGAAGCAAGAAGCAAGAAGCAAGAAAAGCAACGGTTTCAGCAATTAAGAACGTCCTCACTGTCGGGCGTGGTTGCTATATTAGAACTGAAGTGCAAAAGTTCTTTCAATCAAATTTTAGGACGGGCTAGAAGCCCATTCCACAAGAAAAAAAAGTTTGTGGGATGGGCTTCTAGCCCGTCCTCAGTATTTTTACAATTCAAGTCTATTGTAAAAAAATCCATACAAACCATCATATTTTGTCAGGCTTCATCCCTGAAAACTGCTGAATTTAGCATCGATAGATTCTTCCGAGTAGATATTACTTCGGATTCTGTACCCGCGCCGGCACATCAGTCAATCCGGCTTTTTGCATCAGCGAAATCACACCTACAGATAGAACCCCACCAATCACTACCCCGACAACTATCAGAATCAGAAATAATTTTTGGAGAGTTTTTTTAGTAGCTGGGTGGTACTGTCTCGGCAACTCTTCACCTCGATCGTCAGGTTGTTGCTCCAAGGGGTCTAGCGGATCGGAGGGATTTGAGTTAAAAGGATTCGGTGCTTGATTCATGGCTAGTGATGGTTAAAGGATTTAAACAACTATTTTAACTTGCGATTTGCCGTCGCAACTTACATGATACATTCTCATTTTACTCAACAGTCGATAAAATTTATTAAGATACCGAGGATTTTAGAAACATTATTAATAAAATATTCGTCTGTATCAATCTCGATCGCAATTCCTTCTAGCTTAAAGAATTTCCAGATACTTCCTGTTGTCACAACTCCATAAATTGTCTGAATGTTATTTTCTTGACGCTGGTTAAATATTTGGGCTGCGATCGTTTCTGCCATGCACTCCCCTAAGCCGGATAGAATGTTGTCGTTTTTTGCTTCAACCAAAGCGATGACTGGGGATTCGATGACTAGCTGTTCGGGCGATCGGCTAATTAGAAAATCGCAATAACCGCTCAAACCCCTAGCAGGGTCTACAGTAAACTCTCTACCTGAAAATAAACTCATCCGTTCCGGCAGCCGTTTTTTGATTTCAACTAATATCGGCGCGACAATTAGCTCGGAGCGAGCTTTATCGGAATTATTTTCTAGTGCTAAAGGTAGATTAAATTGCAAAGTTTCTTGCAAAAAAATGCTGGGTTCTATTTCGGGAATGTCGGCAAACAAGCCAACCCTCCTAGTAAAAGTTATGCCAAAATTTCTCTTAATTTGTTCGAGGCTAAATTGACTGTACGGCATTTAACTCCCTCTTCCAACACAATCAAAAAACCTCTCGCCCTCATTCACTCTCTGGCCTTGAAAAACCTCTGCGTTTATCTGTGTTTATCCCAAGAGCATCTGCGGTTGTTCTATCAATCAAAGATTTAGGCAATTCAAGTCTAATAACTTGTTTAAAACATCGCAAAGAGGGCTGGGCGGGTTTATCTGATTCTACTGCTTTTACAGATTTTTGGTGAACCCGCCTCTAAAAAATTTTAGGCTTCTGTTTTCTCTAAGCGATTGAGAGAAAATGTTGCGGCCTCAGCTACTTGAGAATTTTTATCTTTTTCTAAGTATTTCAAAGCCGAAACACTCTTCACACTCGGCAAATTGCCCAAAGCTTCAGCCAGCCTCTGACGGATCAGCCAATCTTCTGACTGAGCAAAGTTGAGGATGCGATCGATCGCGTCAATTGCCTTAATTTCCCCCAAAGCCGAAATCGCCGCCTGCTGGATCACCACTTGTTCGCAGTCGAGAGCTTTCAGCAGCACGTCGCGAGCCCGCGGATCTTTGAGATTTCCCAGAGAAACCGCCGCACTAAAGCGCACCAGCCATTCAGTATCTTCGTAAAAAGCGCGCACCAAAGCCTCAAAAGCTCTGATATCTTCCAGATAGCCCAAAGCACCAGCAGCGTCAGCGCGAATCCCGTAATCTGGGTCAGTTTCTAGCAATTTGACTAGAATGGGATAGCACTCTGCTGTCGGTTTGACTCCCAGAGCAAACACAGCCATCGATCGCACTTGCAAACTTTCGTCGTTCAACACCTTTTTAATCAAAGGTACAGCCGTTTCAGCCGACACGTTTCGCAAGTTAGCCAAAGCCACCATGCGATCGGCTGAGTTTTCGCTTTCTAACTTGGCTGCAATTTGCTCTAAGCTTAAAGTTGTCATTATCGGTAAATTTTGTAGTAAAACTTTACATTCGGCTTATTTTGATTATAGGGGAGTCTCAGGAAAAAAGCAGGGAGTAAAAACCGACCCAGGATTTGAACTCAGTGAAATTACGGATTAGTGAGAGTATTAATCTAAAGCTCAAATTGCATGAAAATAATCAATGAGCTAGTCCTTAGCTAGCGATTAAATAGACAAAGTGGTACACTTATAGACAAAATCCTGGTGTACCATGCGATCGCCTCGCTAAATTGAACAAAGAAATACAGTGTTGAGGTCGAACAATGCTTTTATCCATCAAAACAAAGTTAAAGCTAAACAAGAGTCAGGCAACAGTCATGAGCAAACACGCTGGAATAGCGAGGTTTACTTATAACTGGGGATTGGCTACTTGGAGCCACCTTGATCAAGATGGATTGAAGCCCAATAAATACCTGCTCAAGAAATTCTTTAACAATCATGTAAAACCTGAGTTCACATGGATTAAAGAGACGGGAATTTGCCAGAAGATAACTCAATATGCTTTCGACAATCTTGGTGATTCCTTCTCCTTATTTTTCTCAAAAAAAGCTGGATATCCCAAATTCAAGA
>NZ_JAEQCF010000163.1:0-3963 GCF_020738625.1 Microcoleus sp. PH2017_09_SFU_O_A | reverse complement strand
CAAGAAATTCTTTAACAATCATGTAAAGCCTGAGTTTACATGGATTAAAGAAGCGGGAATTTGCCAGAAGATAACTCAATATGCTTTCGACAATCTTGGGGATTCCTTCTCCTTATTTTTCTCAAAAAAAGGTGGATATCCCAAATTCAAGAAGAAGGGGCATCATGATTCTTTCACGATAGATGCAGGTGGCAAACCAATTCCGGTAGGTGGTACGTCCATAAAGTTGCCGACTATCGGCTGGGTAAAAACCTAGGGCGGATTGCCTCACACCACCGTGCCGTGTCAATCACTATTTCACGTACCGCCGACAGTTGGTTTATCGCTTTTGCTTACGAACAGAAGAGCCAACTATAAAGCAACACGATGTTGTGGGTGTTGACTTGGGAGTTAAAGAGTTGGCAACCCTTTCGACCGGTGTTGTTTTGCCTAACCCAAAGCATTACAAAACGCATCTCAGTAAGTTGCGTAGGCTGTCAAAGGAGTTATCCCGAAAAAAACAAGAGGCTCTAGAAATAGATTTAAGGCGAAACAAAAACTAGCGAAGCATCATGCTAAGGAATGAAAATTTAATAACCTAGACGACTATCCCCCCCTTAGCCCTTACTGGAAAAGAAATGGGGAAGCAAAGTTGCTTAAATTATTCAATTTTCATTCCTAAGGTAGCGAATCTCAGAAAAAATACTCTCCATCAAATCACTACTTACTTATGCAAAAACCACGCAAAGATAGTAGTAGAGAATTTGAATGTTTCTGGGTTACTGTCTAATCACAAGCGAGCTTCGAGTTATCGCTGATTGTGGATTCTATGAATTCAAACGTCAACTAGAGTATAAATCTCAAAAGTTTGGCTGTGAAGTAATCATTGCTGACCGCTGGTTTCCTTCGAGTAAGACTTGTTCAAACTGCGGACATATTCAAGATATGCCGCTGAAAGAAAGGACTTACAACTATGGAAGTTGCGGTCATTCGATGGACAGGGATTTGAACGCAGCGATTAATTTATCGCGCTTGGCTAGAGCGTCAAAGCTTACCGAGGGATAGCCGCTCCCATGCCCCCGATGAAGTAAGAAGCAAATGTCTAGACTTGTCTAGGATTTGTATAGCAGCTTTACCCACAAAGCAAGACCTAAGTTGGAAGGCCGAAGCAACACGATTGACGGACAATTCCTCTGAAACCTCTAGATAAATCTCGGGAAAATCAGCGAAAATTGTTTTGAGATTGCTGGCCATCAAAAAACTTAGTTTTTTTACCTCATCCCCAGAATTGATCTGTGGAGCAATCTTTCTTTCTTCTTCCTTCAAAACTCGCAATTGCAAAAAATCCTCTGCCTGCGGGCAGAGGATTTTTTCGCAAAGGACACAAATCACTCGCTCGGGGAAGACAAATTGGTAAATCGTGAGCCACAATTGTTATGGAAACCTACTAATGAGGAGAGAGCGATGCAATTTCCCCCCGCACGCCGAATCTTAGCTCCATTTCTGATCTCGGTACTGCTGCTCGTGACTTCCTGCGGTCAGAATCAGCCCCCCTCCCGCTGGGACAAAGCCCAGCAGGAAAGCACCCAAAAATCGACTAAAGCCAAGCAGACAAATGCTGACAAATCCACTGCTAGTAATCAAAACCTGCCCAAGAAGGCAGTTGCAGGCGGTAAGTTAAATAAATACTTCCCGTCTGCTGGCGGCGGATTCGATCGCGTTTTCGCTCAAGAAAAATCCGGTTTTGCTGAAGCTAAACTGAACAAAGGCGGTAAAAATGTCGCGGTGCTTTCGATTAACGACATCGCCGGCAACCCCAGCGCCGGAGCCAAATTCCAGCAAAGCACCAAGCAAATTAGCGGCTATCCCGCTGTCAGTCAGGGCGCTAACATCACTGCTGTTTTAGTGGCAAATCGCTATCAAGTCAAAGTTCAATCCCGCGATCCCTCTTTTACCGCTAGCGAGCGCGAAGCTTGGCTGTCAAAATTTAACCTGAGCGGCCTTGCTAGTGTGAAATAGCAGTGTCTCAGATCGAACTTCTCGCCCGACTCTAGCTCTGGCGCTATCAAAACTATGTCTGCCAAAATCAGACTGTGAAGTTCTTGCCATCTACCAAAAGTAATACCTTTGATTTCTGTTCAACAAGGAGTTTTTTGTGAGCAAAACAGTCTTTGAATTAGTCGATCAACTGCCTAAAGACAACATGACTGTCAAAGCCCTGCGAGCGCTTGACTTTGTTGTTCCAGGCGAGTGGAACAATTTAGTTGGCTTTGAAAATACCATTCGTACGGTAACAGGCGAAACTGACGAAGATATGATCCAGCAAATTGGCGATCGGGCCATCACCCTCTACAACGATAAATCGGAAGGCTACCAACGCGCTCTCTGGCTTTACCAAACGATCGACAGTGCCTCTAGCGCCCTCGGTACAGCAGCCCTAGCTAACAAAGTCGCCCAAAATGTGCCGTTTTTGTCCGTGCTGGGAAATCTCACCCCCAAGCCTGAAAAAGCTCAGACGATCGACCTTTCTCTAAAATTAGTCACTGAATTGCTCGCTTTTTGCCAAATTAACGGCATTCCTGGCGACAGCATCGGCGATTTTGCCGGGGCTTTGGGCGACTACGGCGGTGAATCCCTGATGCGGATGGCTGCTTTGGTTTGTTTTGATGGTTTGATTCCCCTGGGCCCAGACTTTATCATGGCTACTCAGTCTTGGATTCAAAAGCTCTCCCCTAGCGATTTGCAAGACAATCCGGCGTTTAAGTCGATCGGCGGTATGATTCCTGGTGGTAATCCCGCAGGCCAACTCGGATTTATCGGCGAAAGCTTTAACTCGGTTTCCGGCTGGATGGGCTCGTTTGTGAGCGATCGAGGTTTGACTCCCCAAAACGTTATGGGGCACTTACAGAGTTTTGTGGAAATTTCTGCCGACAAGGTGGACTACGTGGGCGCTTTCCTGGACATGACTACCAACTACTACGAACACACGGGCGTTCAAACTCTCGCCCACCGTTTGATTGAACGAGCTGTCGCTGAGATTTAGAATAAGCATAGTCCTCAGTCATTAGTCAGTAGTCATCGGTTAGTAGTTATTGGTTATTAGTTATTGGTTATTAGAAACAACAACTAAAACTAACAACAAATAACAACCAACAAACAACTACTGACTCCTGACTCCTGACTCCTCTACTCATCACTTTTTAAAAGGAAGCACCAATGGCAGAAGAACCGAAAAATCCAGCAGCAGGCGAAGCCGAAACAGAGGCCCTTTCTGCTGAAAACGCTCCGAGTTCCGACACTCCGGAAACCAGCGACATCCCCAGCGCTGACAAGCCTGCGCCCGCTGCTAAAAAAGCGGCCGCCAAGCCAGACGGTGACAAGCCCCCAGCTAAAGCTAAAAAGGAAAAAGCACCTGCTGTTGAAGACAAGCCCTTTGCGGAATTTATTCAACAAGATTATTTGCCCGCCTTGCAAACTGCTTTGACCAAGCAGGGCGTTAAGGATTTAGATGTGAGTTTGACCAAGCAAAAACTCCCCGTTGCTGGCATGAGTTCCGCCGGAGATTGCTGGCAAGTAATTGGTAAATTTCAAGAAGGTCAGCGCCAATTTAACTTGTATTTTCCTCAAGAAGATATTCAAAGTCAAAGAGCATTTTCCTGCGCTGAAAATAACACCAAAACCAGCACTTTAGAGCCTTTTTTGATAGACGAGCGCAAGATTACCCTAGACCTCATGGTCTTTGGTGTCGTCCAGCGGCTTAATGCTCAAAAATGGCTGAATCTTAATTAGTTATCGTGCAGTGCGAGCGTCCCGCTCGCGAGTCTTAAGATAGCTCGCGAGTCTTAAGATAGCTCGCGAGTCTTAATATAGCTCGCGAGTCTTAATATAGCTCGCGAGTCTTAAGATAGCTCGCGAGTCTTAAGATAGCTCGCGAGTCTTAAGATAGCTCGCGAGTCTTAAGATAGCTCGCGAGTCTTAAGATAG
>NZ_JAEQCF010000043.1:5454-43834 GCF_020738625.1 Microcoleus sp. PH2017_09_SFU_O_A | reverse complement strand
TTATTCCTGTAGTTTTAGGACTGTGGACTAAAATTACTAACGTAGATGTCTAACATTGACTACTTTTGGGTAGCTTTGTCCATGTTTTTACGAGCGGTTATGGGTGAGGCAGTGGCAGTTCGGGCGATCGCTGCTATCCGTCTTCGGGTATCGCCTGTCTGTGTCCGGAAACAAGGAAAGCAGCCGCAGAATTGGAGAGCGCTTGCAGTCAACAGAAGCGGGCATTTGATGCGGAAGTACCGCCTAACCTATCATCAGAAAAATGGGTAGAAACCCCGTCCTTATAAAACGGATTTACAAAAATATACAAAACAAATCGATTGCCTTACAAAAGACCTGATACTATGTGAAGATGGAAAAAGCCTACCGCTACCGATTCTACCCAACCACCGAGCAAGAAAATATCTTGCGACGGACAATGGGTTGCACTCGGTTAGTGTACAACAAGGCTTTAGCCGCTCGCACGGAAGCCTGGTATGAGCGTCAAGAGAGGGTTGGATACAAAGAAACCTCCTCAATGCTAACAAATTGGAAACAAGAAGAAGAGCTTGATTTCCTGAACGAAGTTAGTTGTGTACCCCTTCAACAAGGACTTAGACACCTTCAAACAGCTTTTACCAACTTCTTTGGAGGACGAGCTAAATATCCTAATTTCAAGAAAAAGCACAGCGGCGGTAGCGCTGAATTTACTAGATCAGCTTTCCGTTGGAAAAATGGCCAACTGTTTCTCGCAAAGTGTAACGATCCGTTACCTATTCGCTGGAGCCAGCAAATTCCCGAAGGGTGCATCCCGTCTACTGTTACCGTAAAACTAACACCCGCTGGACGTTGGTATGTCTCCATACTCGTAAATGACTATACGATTAAACCGCTTCCTAAAACCGATAAAACTATCGGATTGGATGTAGGGATCGCTAGCCTGATTACCACCAGTAATGGCGACAAGATTGCTAATCCCAAACAATTCAAAAAACTTCGCAAAAAATTAAAAAGAAAGCAAAAAGCCCTAGCCAAAAAGCAAAAAGGAAGTAACAATCGATACAAGGCACAGTTGGAAGTGGCTAGAGTCCACTCACAAATAGTCGATATTCGCAAAGACTTCTTGCACAAGCTGACAACTCAAATTATTCGTGAAAACCAAACGATTGTAGTTGAGGATTTAGCTATCAAGAATATGGTGAAAAACCATAAATTAGCTCTTGCTATTAGTGACGCTAGTTGGGGTGAGTTGATTCGCCAACTAAGTTACAAGTGCGAGTGGTATGGGCGAGAGTTTGTAAAAATAGACCGCTGGTTTCCTAGTTCTAAACGCTGTGGAAACTGCGGTCACATTGTTGAAAAATTGCCGTTGAATGTTCGAGAATGGGAATGTCCTAAGTGTGGGATAAACCACGATCGCGATATTAACGCTGCAAAAAATATTTTGGCGGCTGGGCTAGCCGTTGCAGTCTGTGGAGCGACCGTAAGACCCGAACAGAGCAAGTCTGTTAGGGCGGGTGCTATGAAGCAGAAACCCGATCGGTGACGATTGGGAATCCCCGCTCATAAGAGGACGGGGTGGATGTCAAGGCAATAGAAGTCAACCGAAGGCAAAAGCAAAAGGTTAATTCAAAGTTGTCAGCAAATATTAGTCAATTATTGACGGACTCACATTCAGATTATTCTATCTATTGGCATAGCTGCCGCCTGACTTCAATCTTTTTTCAATAAAGTTTCTACTTAGCCGCATTCCCAGAGGTTCCGCCCTTGAATTCTCAGAAGTACAAAATTCAAGCACTGATTGCTGAGATTGATGAGGTACTCAGCAAGCCCGCACCCCGCTTGCCTTGGACGGGTTCGATCGATACTGTCCACCAGCGCCAACTTTTAGAGCGAGTTCGCACTTATCTGGTTTCCTCAGAGTCAAAGGTAGCTGCCCGCAAGGGGCCCGCCAGCCCAACTGTCCGCCCGGAACCAGTTCCAGTACCCAAAATGCCCCCGAGGATCGATCGCCCCTCAGCAACAGAGCAAATTATGCTTGCCGTCACTGAGGAAATCACCAACCTGCGATCGGGTTTGACGGGGCCGCTCCAAGAAGAAATAGTAGCTCTGCGACAAGAGCAACAAGCCCTCATTCAAGAAATCAAACAGCTAGAAGCAAAACGGCAGCAACAACAATCCCTAGCTCAGCAACAAGCAAACCAACAGCAAATCATTTCTGAATTCTTGCAGGTACTGACGGGGCGCTTGGAAGAAACCTT
Source organism: Microcoleus sp. PH2017_09_SFU_O_A (assembly GCF_020738625.1). Taxonomy (NCBI): domain Bacteria; kingdom Bacillati; phylum Cyanobacteriota; class Cyanophyceae; order Oscillatoriales; family Microcoleaceae; genus Microcoleus; species Microcoleus sp. PH2017_09_SFU_O_A. The sequence goes on along the minus strand of NZ_JAEQCF010000043.1, from coordinate 41,594 downwards.
GGATCGCGATTTATCCCAAATTTTTGGTAGCCTAGAAAATCAATTATTACCAAGCACTGCTGCACAATCGCAGCAATCGGCTTTAAGCGCACAAACCTCAGAAGAACTCCCGCTGCTAACACCGGCTCAGAGATTGGAGCAAATGCAACGGTTCCAAGCTAGTGCTGACAGTCTGCTGATGAGGCTCGATTCTACGATGGGTATCGTGTTCGAGGCTTTGGAAGCAAATCTGCAAAGCTATCAAGCTTCCTTGTCCCAAGGACTTGAAAATATGCATGGTTTGAGCCAGCAGAGCGAGGCAATGTTCGCGACTTTTGTTAATCACTTGGTCGCACAGTTGGGACGAGAAGCCTCTTCCTACGTGCAGCAGCCGATCGCCCTGGCAAATGTCCAAACAGGTTCCCCAACCGCATCCGATCGCTCTGTTGCTACTGGCGGCTTCTCAAATACCAAGATCCACTCATCAGCCGATGCCGAAAGTGAAGAGCGCAGTGGCGAACTCCCAGAACAAGACAGATTGCCCTACGCCGGGACAGAAATTTCTTCGCAATTCGGAAAGTTGAGGCGCGATCGCGATCGCATTGAAACTCCTCTCTCGCTCCCGGATTTGGAAGATAATTTGTTCGGTTCTTCACCGGAAATCCCTCCACAGCCAACTCGCTTTTCGGGTGCTGATTCGGAAAATTTCTTAGCAGAAAATGACGAAAATGTTGAGGATTTGTACGCTAGTTTGTTCGCGGGAGAAACAGTCGCAGAACTAGAATTAGAACTGGAAGATTTCACGATCGAAAATACGGAAAGTGCTGCCGCGACAGAAGCGGTACTATCTCCATCAGTGGCAGAGCGTGAAACTACAGAACCCCTAAATTCTGCGGAAGATTTGTTTGCAAATCTACTGGATGAAGGCGAATCGCTGGAAGATGTTCTAGCAGATGAAGATTCAGAATTTGCAATCGGTAATTCTGTAGAGGCTCTAACTTTAGATACTGAAGATTTATTTGAACCGCAAGTTACAACAGTAGCTGAAGTTTCAGCACCGTCAGCCTTAAGTTCGATCGAGCCTCAACTTGAGTTGGACGATCGAGAAAATCTAGAAATGGCTCAAAACCTAGGCGAGCATTTCGACACTGCTGCTGTGCCGGGGCCGCGTCCTGAGCAGGGGCCCCCGACTGCGAGCGCGGGCGATCGAATTAGCTCGAACCAACCCAGGAACACCCGTGTACCCAGTGCCCGTGATGTTCAAACTGGAGATTTTGGAAGCTCGTCCCAAGGGCTCAACGATGTTTACATCCAAGCTTCGCCGGAGGAGGATTTGCTGCCGGTTGAGGCATTAGAAGATGACCTGGATCGAGCTCTCAAGTTGGATGTGAGTACGATGGAACTGTTGGAGGCAGACCTCTACAATCTCGAGGGTTCGGATAATAATGCTCCAAGGCGATCGACTTCAAGTGCTTCTAACAACTTGGATTTATTGGGGAGTTCCCCTGACGACGGTGCAGACAATCCCTTTGCGGAAGCGGCGGAGGAAGAACTCGGATCGCTGGAGGATTTGTTCTCCGATGAGTTGGAACTTTCATCTGAAGATGAACCCTTTGTTTTGGAGGATGAACTTGAGGATGATTTGTTTGCTGGTGAAGATGAATCGAATTTGACGCTAGACGAGATTTTGGCGAGTTTGAAGGATACCGATCCAGAAGTGGCCCAAACTCCGGAAACCGAGGAACTGCCGTCAAATCCTCCAAAAAGTCAAAAAAAAAACCTAATTTCCAGACAGAGTAAAGCCGGGGTTGTTGAGGAGATAACCGAATCTAGAGAGTTTGCTGTTGGGCAGCAGCAAGAGTCAGCGCTACATTCTGTTCCAGGTGCGATCGCCCCTTCATCCTCTCAATCCCAAAAACGCCCGAATTCTCTCTGGTATTTGGGCCTTGATTTTGGTTCCAGCGGGCTGTCGGCGGCTTTGCTCGATCGCGCCAGCGGCCAGTTGCACCCAATTTACTGGGAAACAGCCCAGGCTGAGGTTTCCGCAGCCAGCGCGAGCTTTCGGATTCCCTCAGTCGCGGCGATCGAGGAAACAGCCCCAACCGCCACCAGCGGCCCGCAGGTGACAGTCAAGTCAGTGGGATCCCCGCAGTTGGATTTGCGTGCGGGAGAATTTTTATTGCAAAATTTTAAATTGCCTTTAAAGGTGGGCATTCCTTATCAGCGGGCAACTGGTGGGATGTACGAACCGCTGTTGCAGTGGTCATCCGATCTGGCTGTGTCGATCGCCCTACCGCTGCACGCTGTGCGGGCGCTGCTGGCTACTTTGAATCGAAAGCACCAGGGGAAAAAATTTCGCACATCGCCGGAAGTTTTGGATTCTGCCAGCCCGGAGGCGAATTCTGCTCTATTGCCAATTTCCCATTTAATCTGTAAAGCTTCGGGACTGACGCCAGAAATTCTGGATGCGGCGCTGCAAGACTTGCAGGGCGTGATTTTGGGGACTCCAGCAAGCTGGTCTCAGGCCTATGGGTTTAACCTGCGGGAGGCTGTTTTGGGCGCGGATCTGGTGGCTTCGGGCGCGCAAATTTTTGTGGTTCCCGATGCGATCGCCACTTTGGTTGCTGCTGTAACTCCTATAAAAAATGCCACAGGAGTGCAATCTGCGGCAATGGATACTATTGAAAGCTCCCTTGCAGAAGCTGCACCGCTAACTGTCAATGCTTCCTCTTTTAGCGGGGGAACTTTGATTGTGAATGCGGGGGCTGCCACGGTGGAATTAGCTGTAGTTGAGTTGCAGGAAAATCTTCAAAATTTAACTCGTGCTGATTTTACTTGCCAAAGTTTTGATGCGGCTGGCAATGCTTTCGATCAAGATATTATTTGTCAGTTGTTGGCTAAGAATGAAACTTGGGGAATGTCGATCGATTTGCCGCGTCCAGGGCATCCAGATTTGCCGAGTCGCTATCAATTGCAGCAGCGGTTGCAAGGTTCAGATTTTGGTCTGCAATTGTTAGAGGCTGCAAGGCATTTGAAAGTTATTTTGCAACATCAAGAAAGTTGTGTTTTTGATATTGACCAGCAGCATTGGGATGTGAAGCGTCGAGATTTGGAAAGTTTAGTTTTAGTGCCTTTTGTACAGCAGTTGAATCGTGAATTGAATGCTTTGCTCAGCCGTGCGGGAATGTCGCCTGCCCGAATCAATCAGGCGATTTGTACTGGGGGCATGGGTGGTTGGCCTGCGATCGCCCGCTGGTTGCGGCAAAAGCTGCCGAATGCGATCGTGGTTCAAGATCGCGAATTGGAGAGCGATCGAGATATTTCGGAAATTTACAATTTCGCCTCAAATTCCGTATTTCAAAGCACAAACTCTTCAAAAAAAAGCGGTCAAGTTGCCTGCGGGTTGGCAAGTTTAGCTCTCTATCCTCAAATTTTGGATGTGCGACAGCAACAGTACAGCGACTTTTTTCTGCTGTGGGAATTAATGCAGGTTTTGGGTAAGAAAACTCTGAGCTTTGAGGAAATTTTGCAGTTGCTCGAACGCCAGGGCGTGAACACCCGCACCTGCGAGCCCCGAATTCTGGGGATTTTGGAAGGAAGATTGCCGGCGGGGCTTTTGCCAGAGGAGGAAGATTTCATGCTGCTAGCCGAGGAGTCGAGGCAAAATCCGGATTGGCAAGCAATTTTGGCGGAGCCGCTTTTCTTTGAAGATGTTTCGCGGGGTTATCGTTTGAATGTGGAACACGCCTCTGTTGTTCGCGAATATTTAGGCAAACTTGCCTCTAGCAGCCAGCAAAAATTGTTGGAGCCACTAACAATTGCTTGGGATATGTCCACGGATATCGATCGTTCAACAGTTGACAGTTGACAGTTGACCGAAGGAGAGCGAACTCTACCCTTAAGTCCGAGGATTGGAGTAATGAATAGTCTGATTTTAATTTCTCTCTCGAAGGCGGGCGGGCTTTCAACCGATTCTTTCTGGTAAACTGCAAAAAACCGGTTTTCTGAGGCGAATTATCCCTTTCTTCCCGAATATTGCTTATAAAAACCGGGTTTGTGGCGCTCAAAAACTCACTTTTTTTGTTGAATCTAGTTAATTTTACCTAAAATTTATACATTTTTAAAATAAATACACACAAACTTTATAAAAGAGTAGCAGCTTTTTAAAGATTGTGCAAAGCCCTGGAGTTCCTCTTCTCGCGATCGGGAGAGTCTCATAAGATAGACGTGAGATCATCTTGTTAAATCTTGAGACTAATCAGATGAAATTTGTGATGGGTGCTTCTAAATTATCAGTGTTATCAGAAATGCTTTCGTTATTTATTCCGAAACCTACTTACAGAGTTTGTGTATCAAAACAGCCACTTCACCGATCCGTAACAAGTAAGGTCAAGCGGTCGATCGATATTTTGGGCTCGTTGTTAGGACTGGCAATTGCTGTGGCGTTAGCCGTGCCGGTAGCGCTAGTGATGCTTTTGGACAGTCGGGGCCCGCTGCTGTACAGTCAGGTTCGCTGTGGCTTCAAAGGACGGCATTTCAGAATCTGGAAATTTCGATCGATGGTTGTAGGTGCAGAAAATCTCAAACACCTAGTTACCAACCAAGCCAAGGGTCACATTTTCAAGAATGATAATGACCCGCGAATTACCCCCATCGGTCGCTTTTTGCGGTGCACGAGCTTGGACGAGTTGCCTCAATTCTGGAACGTGCTAGTCGGGGACATGAGTTTGGTGGGAACTCGACCGCCAACTCCCGATGAGGTCGCAGGCTACGAGGACTTTCACTGGCAGCGTTTAAATGTCAAACCCGGTCTGACTGGGGAGTGGCAAGTCAACGGACGCTCTGGAGTTAAAGACTTTGACGATATTGTGCACATGGATCTAGACTATCAGCGCAAGTGGTCTGTTGTCTACGACATCAGCCTGATTTGCAAAACTATTTGGGTTGTATTGAATAAACACGGTGCGTGTTAATTGATTTAGTCGATCGGTTGTTTTGGGTTGTTTTTTGTGAGCTTCGATTAGATGAATATTAAGTTAAAAGCTGTTTTGCTCAAAGTTAAACAGCTACCAAAAAATGCTAAATTAAGGGCAAGCTTGTAAAAAGCTTGCCCTTAATTTTTTTACTATTCTTTTATTCCTTCATCTTTCTTCTTTCGGTCAACTGTCAGCCCAACGACCAGCTCTCTTCGACTGCGATCGGGGGCATCTCAGTTTTGCATTTACAGTGCGAGCTCTTAAGCTCGCGTGCTTGTATAAGCACGCGAGCGGGGACGCTCGCACTACCATAAAAAATGCTTCTTGCAAAACTGAGATGCTCCCTCTTCGACTGCGATCGGGGGGCAGGCTGTCAACTGTCAACTCTTCGACTGCGTTCTTCGGACAAGCTGTCAACTGTCAACTGTCAACTGTCAACTGTCAACTATTAACTGTCTTATGAATTTGCCTAATTTGATTACTTTTTCTCGCTTATTGGGAGTGCCGTTTCTGCTCTACGGTTTGTACGACCCAAGCGCGCAAAGCCGTTGGATTTGTACCGCGATTTTTGTGGTAGCGGCGGCTACTGATTGGCTGGACGGGTATTTGGCTAGAAAGCTGAACCAAATTACCGATTTGGGTAAGTTTCTCGACCCTTTGGTGGATAAATTGTTGGTACTCGCACCGCTTTTAGTATTGATTGAGTTGGGTAAAGTCCCGGCTTGGGCAGTGTTTTTAATTTTGGGGCGGGAGTTGACAATTGCGGGGTGGCGTGTTAATAAAACTACGATTTCGGGAGCTAATATTTGGGGCAAGTTGAAGACGGTGAGTCAGATTGTGGCGATCGCACTTTTAATCGCTCCCCTCTCCGAAGACTGGAACGTTCCGGCATTAATTGCGTTTTGGGTTTCTGTGGGTTTAACTTTAATTTCTGGCGCTATCTATCTCTGGCCGTCCAAGACTGCTGAGGAAAAGTAAGGATGAGCAAGTTATTGGTTTGAATACAAATTGGATATTCTAGCTAGCTAAGGTCGCAACGGGCGATCGAACTTTGCTGGAATGTACACAAAAACGTTTTTGACGAAGAATTCTGGATGCACTAATCTGCTATACAAGCACTTTGTGGTATGGCAAATTGCCATGCTTGAGATCGCACATTCCGCACCCGCTTAGGAATAGGCTCACACAGTATAATTACTGAGAATAATCCATCCTTACAGTAATAAATTATGCCTTTAAAAAAGTTTTTCATTACTTAACACGCGGTATAAAAGTATAATTTATAGCTTAATAGCTCTATAAAAACAAGTAAAAACCGAGGGCGCCCAATGTGGGAAGAGCCAATCTGTGGCGTTCTTGCGTCCATAATTGACCCAAAAATATCCTGGATTGCGATCGCCACAATTGAAACAGTAGTTGACTAGACTGGAATTGTATCTGCGGTTAACATATCAGTCAACCGCAGATGTAAGGCAGATCGACGCAGATGAACGCAGATCGTTCAAAGAAAAGCGAGCTAATGAATGCCATGCAAGTCTATTGAATGTTGGTGCGTCCATAACTGCTATTAATAGCGCTGCTAGGAAATACTCTATTGCAAATTAGCAAAAATAATGAACTTAGGAATTCGGGCTAAATTGTTGGCTAGCTTTGGAGCTTTGACGGCTTTACTCGCAGTAGTCGGATTTGTGGGTTGGCGGAATACTGTTGAATTAGCACAAGATGCGGAGAAAATGTACGCATATCAAGTTAAGGGGACGGTGGCTCTAGCCAACTCAGAGTCAGCTTTGTGGAAGCTGCGTTACGGCTTCCCACAGTTTCTAGTTTTACCATCCAAGCGATCGGACATTTTGACCGAAGAGCCACAATTATACAAAATAATTGACGATAACCTGCGAGAATATGCCAAAGGCGAACTCACCGCAGAAGAGCAAGTTGCTTTCCATAAGCTGCAAGATGCTTATCACAGGTATATTGCGGCCAGACCTAAGTGGTTTGAGTTGCAGCAAGCAGGTAAACTTAAGGAAGCAGCAGAGTATCGCGCAGCTACGACAACTCCTTTTGGTGCCGAAACAGTTGAGGCTTTTTCAGAACTAATCCAACTCCAGCGAAAAGTTGGCGAAACAAAACATCAGGAAATTGAAGCCAATATTCAGGGTTTGACAGTTTTGCTAGTCTGTACTCTGAGTTTTGCTTTGTTGTCCGCAGCAATCTTGACTGCGATCGTCAGCCGCGATATTGTTAACCCCATAGTGCAATCTGTCAAGAAGATTGCTTCTTCTTCCATGGAAATTACTGCCGCAGTCGAGCGACAAGAATACACGATATCTCAGCAAGCTAATGCTGTGAATCAAACTACTGCGACGATGAACGAGTTAAGTGTTGCATCGTCTTTGTCGGCCAAGCAAGCAGAAGCATCGGCAGTCTCGTCGCATCAAGCACTAACCCTAGCTGAGTCTGGAAATCAATCTGTAGAAAAGACGATGAAGGGAATAGTAACTCTGCAAGAAAAAGTAGACGCGATCGCCAAACAGATTACATACTTGAACGAAAATACTGTTAAAATTAGTGGGATTTCTGACCTGGTAGCCGATCTCGCTAACCAAACAAATATGTTAGCTCTTAATGCTGCTGTGGAAGCAGTCCGTGCTGGGGAAAACGGCAAGGGTTTTGCTGTTGTCGCGACAGAAATTCGGCGACTAGCTGATGAAAGTAAACAATCAGCCGATAAAATTAATGTTCTAGCTAAAGAAATTCAAGTTGCGATCGGCTACACGGTGATGGTAACGGATGAAGGTTCAAAAACCGCAGCACAAGGAATTACACAAGCTAGGGGGACAACAGAAATTTTTGCTGGTGTAGCAGAGGCGATAGACAAGGTATTTTTGAACAATCAACAAATTGCTCTAAATGCTAACCAACAGGCGATCGCAATTGAACAAGTGCTCGCAGCAATGAACCATGTTAATTTAGGAGCAACAGAAACTGCTACTAGCATTGCTCAAGTTAAAGTTTGTACGGAACTGCTCAACCAAACCGCAGCAGAACTAAATAAAATGGCTTAGTAGAAGGAAGAAGTAAAAAGCTGTAAGGTGCGGTTTAATTGTCAGGATAGCATATATAAAACTACCAAAAGGCTGGCTAAGGTATGTTGTTGCGCTTCAGCGCTCTTTCCGGATCTTAGGAAAGAGCGCGCTGAAGCGCAACAACGTACCTATGCAGCTTAATAATGACTCCCCGATTTCCGGTAGTGCACGGCTGTCACCCCGTCATTTTTCAACAAATGACCGCTTTCAACCGCCGCATAAACCACCCAGTGATCCCCGCATTCCATCCGACCGATCACTTCGCATTCGAGATAAGCTAAAGCATCAGTCAAAACTGGACAGCCGTTGCTAGCTTCTGTTGTTTCAACTCCGGCAAATCTGTCTTCTCCCGGAGCAAAGTTTTTCATGAAATACTTCCGCAACTGTCGCCCTTCTGCTAAGATGTTGAGCACAAATTTATCTCCGGCGTACATCAAAGCTTCGATCGATCGATCTTTAGCCACCGCAATCGTCAAACCCGGAGGGCTAAACGTGGCTTGCGACACCCACGAAGCCAACATCGCACTCGTGACATCCCCGCGCCGCGCCGACAGTACACACAGGGAACCTACCAATCTTCCTACAGCTTGTTCCGTGCGATCGCTCCCACCAGTCAACTGCGGTTTCGGCGCCCGCAATTTTTGCGACTTAATCAAGGCTTGAGCAAAATCCGTTCCCGCTTCTTTGCACTCGTGAATCGTCGCAGCCGTCGGCTTAAACTTGGCTCGAATCGGCTCAAATCCAATCCGATAGCCAGCATCTTTTAATTTTCCTTCCACTAAGTCGATCGCCTCGCCACTCCAGCCAAAAGAACCGAAAACCCCCGCTAATTTGCTTTTAGTTGCTGTAGACAACACAATTCCCAAAGCCGTTTGAATTTGCGTCGGTGCGTGTCCGGCTAGCGTCGGAGTACCGATGATAAATCCGGCACATTTCTCGATCGCCTCTTGAATTTCTCCCGGTTCGGCAAATTCGCAATTGATGCTTTCTACAGCAACACCGGCCTTCGTAATCCCTTTGGCGATCGCCTGCGCCAAAGTAGCAGTATTGCCGTAAGCCGAAGCATAAATCAAAGCAACTGTCAAGTCTTTTGAATTTTGTTGTTGGCTCCATTCCCGATACAAATTGCTCAATTCGTGGAGGCCGTAACGGACGATCGGCCCGTGACCGGGAGCGTAAAATGCTGTTGGCAAATCAGCTAATTTATCCATTGCTGTCAGCACTTGTTTCGCCTGAGATGCGTGCAGGGAATCGTAATAATAGCGCCGATCTTCGCTGTAAACGCTCCAGCCTTCATCAAATACTTGATCGCCGCAAACGTGAGAACCAAAAAATTTGTCAGTGAACACGATTCGAGTTTGCGGATCGTAGGTGCAAAGTTCATCAGGCCAGCGCGGAGTCGGAGTCGCCAGGAATTTTAATTTGTGACCTTTACCTAAATCAAGAGTTTCTTCACCCCGAACGATCATAATGTTTAACTCTTGTTCGGGAAAAGCCGATCGCAAACCAATAGCCGCCGGATTCGTACAAACAAAAGCTACTTGTGGAGCCAATTCTAACAAAGCTTTGATCGTGACGGATCTGTTAGCATTGAAATGCCCCAAAATTATGTAATCCAGCATTTTCAAGTCCACCCGTTTCTGCAAAGATTCCAGATAATTTTGGGTGAAAGATTCTCCCGGCGGGTCGAACAAAGCAGTTTTGTCAGCTTGAATGAGATAGCTGTTGGCTGTTGTCCCCCTTTGCAGGGAATATTCTACTTCAAATTTTAGTCTGTCCCAAGTGCGCGATCGCACTGCTGCGGTATCTGTGGCAATTGGGACAAACTGCACGTCGCGGGGTTTGGTATTAGATGCGAGTCTAGGAGTCAAAGTATTAGTCATTAATTGCACCTATCTATATTAAGTTTGCAAGGGGGAAACTGTTGATTTTGTGAATGAGATTTTTTTTATTAACCGCAGAGGACGCAGAGGACGCAGAGGGAGAAAGGAAGAAATACAGTAGCATCGTCCTGTGTTTAAATGTAGGGTGCGTCAGCAGATAGTTGATGATTAACTCGAATAAAACTTCGGCTGACGCACCTTACTAATACCTTTGGAGTGTGTTGACTCAGACAAGAAAGACAAAAAACTCGAGGGTTTAATTTCTCTCTTGCTTTTGACAACACTCAACAGTCAACTGACAACTGACAACCGTCAACTGTCAACTGTCAACTGTCAACTGTCAACTGACTAATAGTGATTGCCGACTTTGCGGTGGTGAACTGCCGGCAGTGCTTCGGGATTGGAGACGCGGCCGCTATCGACCGTAGCATATACGATATGATGATCCGAAAGTTCCATCCTGCTGACCACTTCGCATTCCATGTAGGCCAAAGCATCGGTCAAAATCGGAGAACCGTTGGTAGCAGGTTGAGTTTTAACTCCGGCAAATCGATCGGCACCTGGGGCAAAACGCTTCAAAAAGTGCTTCATCAAGCTTTGATAATTGCCTTCTTCCAGCACGTTGAGTACAAACTTATCACCCGCGTGCATCATCGATTCGATCGCCCGATCCTTCGCAACTGCTATAGTTAAACCCAGCGGTTTAAAGCTGGCTTGCGTCACCCAAGAAGCCAACATCGCACTGCTAACCTCGCCTTTTTGAGCAGTAATAATGTACAATCCGCCGCTGATGCGTCCCAAAGCTTTATCAACATCGCTATCCAGGGATTTCATCTGTTTGACAGCCTTGTCCCGCGACAGCCACTGTCCCAAGTCGGTACCGGCTTCGTCGCAAACTTGATAAATCGCTTCCGTCGGCGCTTCTTTAATCAAAATGTTGGGAAATGCTTCTTTCAAACCCAACTCTTTGAACTTGTTTCGCAGCGGATAAATCGATGCGTCATCGCCACCGCCGGATTCGCACAAACCGAAGGATTGTTTGTTGTTAGCTGCAACTAAAATTGTGTTAATAGCAGCTTCGGCATTCTCCGCAGCAGCGCCATTACTCGGTGGCGAACAAATCACAATCCCCGCAGCGCTACCGACAAGTTCCCGCACTTCCTGCAATTCGGCGGTTTTCAAGTCCATCATTTCTACGGCGACACCGGTTTTGGTAATCCCGTGGGCAATGGCTTGGGCGAGGCGATCGCTAAATCCGTAATCAGAAGTGTAAAATACCGCTACAGTGGTTTCTGCCTTAGCTTGTTCTTGGCTCCACTTTTTGTAACGTCCGGTAAGTTCCACCACATTGTACCTGAGCAGCGGCCCGTGACCGGTTGCCACCGTACCGATTTCTCCCAACTCGGCCATCCGCTTCATTGCACTCAGTACCGATCGAGCATTTGGAGCCATCAAACACTCATAATAAAAGTGATAATCCTCCTCAACCGCCGCTAAATCGTCATCATAGGTACTGTCAGAACAGTAGTGCATCCCGAAAGCATCGCAGGTGAACATCACCTGAGTTTTGCTGTCGTAGCTGAAAATAGTATCAGGCCAGTGCAAATTCGGCGCCGACACAAATTCGATAACGTGGCCGTTTCCTAAATCTAGTTTGTCCCCATTTTTGACTACAAGTCGCTCAAATGGCTGGTGTATCAGGTTTTCTAAAAATTGAATTGCTACCTTCGCCCCCACGACAATCGCCTGGGGTGCCAAAGCCAGCACATCTTTCACCAAACCGCTGTGGTCTGGTTCAGTGTGGCTGATAATTAGATAATCAATCTCTTTCGGGTCAATTTCCCCCTTCAGAGTGTCCATATATTGCTGGCGAAACTTCTCGTGCGAGGTATCTACGAGGGCTGTTTTTTCGCCGCGAATGATGAAAGAGTTGTAAGTTGTACCGTTTTTGAGCCCGAATTCGATGTCAAAACGGTCTCTATCCCAGTCCAGGCATCGAATTGCCGTTGTATCAGAGGCAATTTCGACCTTTTCCACCGTCAATCTGCGTTGGACTCGTTCAGTCAGGGCTACCATACTCTGCCTCCTTGTCTGTTATCCATTACCTTATTGTTTCCATTCTGACACGTTTCTTTTGTAAATCTTCATAAAATTTCTTATGATGCTGTTAAGTAACTTCAAAGTTATTAATGTTTGAGTTGGGCGATTCCCTACCCGATAGATTCGCTTCACGCCAGTTTTTGCACAAATCTACCGATCGGGTCTTGACAAAATTATGATTTTGCCGATCGAGCTAAAAAAAAATACACGCACCCGCGACCTCAGAAACCCGGTTTCTTCGTATATTTCTCGTTCCCAACAAAAAACTCGTAGAAACCGGGTTTCTAGCCGCTCATAGGGCGGCCCTGAAACTCTCCGAAGTGTTGTTACGTTGGGGCCAACGATCGAATTTTATTGTGGGAGTTCTCGGAGGAAATAATATGACAAATCTTATCCCTTCTGATTAGTAAGTGGTAACTCCACAATCAACTCAGTGCCTTCACCAACCTGACTGACGCACCGAATCCGGCCGCCGTGAGCTTGTACAATTACCTGATAGCATACCGAAAGTCCTAAGCCAGTACCTTTCCCCACAGGTTTAGTCGTAAAAAACGGATCGAAAATCTTGTCTTGAATCTGCGCCGGAATGCCACTTCCCGTATCGCGTACAGAGATTGTTACCCAGTCCGGCTCGCTTAGCCAACTGCGGATTGTTAATTCTCCGGGTTTGTCGGCTGAGTCGATCGCATCTAAGGCATTGTCAATCAAATTATAAAATACTTGGTTGATTTGACCGGCATGACATTTGACTGGGGGCAGATTTCCGTATTGCTTGTCAATTTTTATATTTGATTTTAGTTTATTTTGCAGCATCAATAAACTGCTTTCCAAACCTTCATGCAAATCCACAGCTTTAAATTCTGCGTGATCTAAGCGAGAAAAATTTCGCAGCGTCATCACGATCGCTCTAATCCTGCTGCTGCCTTCCCGCATCGAATTGAGCAGTTTGCCAAAGTCATCTCGAACGTAATCGAGTTCTAGTTCTTCATTGATTCTGACAATTGCCTCCGCTGCTTCTGGGCAGGCATTCCCGCACAATTCTAGAGCTTCGTTTAAGACTTTAAAATATTCTTGAGCGTGAAACAAGTTAGCGTGAATGAAATTGTTGGCATTGTTGATTTCGTGAGCAATTCCCGCTACCATTTGCCCCAAACCAGACATTTTTTCGCTTTGAATCAATTGCTGCTGCGCCGATCGCAATTCTTGGAGGGCTGCTTGCAATTGCTGGGTTTGAGCTTGAGATTTGACTGCCGCTTCTCGGACTTGGCTGTAAAGTTCTGCTTGCTGAATCGCGATCGCCATTTGGTCGGCTAGCTGCGACAGCAACTCCATTTCTTGGCGCTGCCAATTTCGCGTATCGCCGCACTCGTGAGCAATCAGCAAACCCCACAGTTTACCGGGAAATTTTACAGGAGAATTTATGTCTGTAGAAAGTGAATTGTCTGCGCTTTGGGATGTAACAATCGGTACGATCAGATTAGCTTTTACCTGCAAGCTGTCTAAAAAATCAACGTGACAAGGCTCTAAACCGGCCTGAAAAATATCATTAATTGCTTTGACTCGCCCTTGCTGGTAAAGATCGGCATAATTTCCCCTAAAACACTTATCTTCCCCCATATCTCCTAAAATGGAAGGCCAAGGAACTGTCATATCTTCAACGACAACTGTTCCTTGCCAGTTATCTTGAAACTGATAGATAATTACCCGATCGCACTGCAACCATTGGCGGACTTCTCTCACCGCTGTTTGCAGGATAGTTCCCAGATCCAGGGTACTGCGAATTTGGTTGCCAATCAGTCGCAGCAGAGATTCTCGTTCGGCTTGACGGCGGGTTTTGCTGTAGAGTTTGGCTTGATTGATCGCGATCGCCAATTGCGATGCTACCCCTTCTAACAGTTGCCGTTCCCAATCAGTCCATTCCCGTTCGCGATCGCACTGATGCAAGCCAATTATGCCATTCACTTCACCTTGATAGCGAGTAGCGACTGCCAGCATTGACTTAATTTCCAAAGTCTCGGCAATTTTTCGGGTTTGTGCATTTAACCCCGGAAAATCCAGAAACTTCGTCAATGCTAGCGACTCTTGTCCAGACACGACTGCGGCCAAGTGCGGGTTGTCAGTAATCGGTACTTTCATCCCCAGTTGTATGGGATAGTCTCCCGCGTTGTACTCTCCCCGCGTGACTAACGTTTTTTCTGTATTGGATTCTTTGACTAAAATACTCGCGCGGCTGCACTGTAGCGCTTGCCCCAGCAATCGGCACGCCGATGTTAAAATCTGTTCTATATCAAGGGTGCTGCGAATTTCGTTATTAATTTCGTTGAGCAAGTTTGATAGCTGAACTTGCTGCTGCATCTGCACGATGATGGCTTTTTGTTGGTCTACTTCCGGCAGCGAAAGACCTTCTTCTTGATTCCAGTTACCTGATTCAGGCAACCGCGCAGTCAGTCTCTGCCAGGGGGTTTCTTGTTGTTGTATTTTTAAAGACATATTTACTCAGCACTTGTACAGTATTTTGATAGACTCTGGTTGTTTACACATTTGCTTACCCCGCCAACAGCAGATCGTCGCTACCACGAATTTAGGACGATATTAAAACATTATAAATGATATATCCCGAGCATAGCAATTATTTGCTTTACAAATATTTATAAATAATAATTATGGTCAAGGAGCCGACAATACTAATGAGGCACGCGCCATCTTTTTCGTCAGATGTCAATTAGAGTTAACCGTCCCCCTAAGCGAATAAAATTAATCTAAAATCTATCTTTAGTGATAATGTTTGCGCGCGATCGATCGATGAACATGAAAAACTCAATTGCCGACAATTTTTGTCCGGGATCTGGCACTGACAACCCGATCGCTGGATTGACAGGTAAAAGCCTGGTTAAAATAGCTTTGGCGATCGGCAATTCGCGGTTGCACTGGGGATTATTTAAGGGCAGAACTTTGGAGAGAACATGGGATACTGAGCATCTCAAAACTGATGCTGTTTCCCGGCTCTGTGAGGCAGAAAAAGCGGAATATTTGGTGGAAACGGTGATGAGGTCGATCGAGCAAATATCAGCTCAAAATCTGCTTTGTCTTCCTGCTACTCCCGCTGTGTCTAGTCCTCACACACTTTCTGTAGTGCCGCCACCTTTAGTTTTGGCCTCAGTAGTTCCCCAGCAAACAGCAATTTGGCAGAGTTATCCTGAAGTCCGAATTATTACTTTAGACCAGTTACCGATCGGGGGACTCTATCCTAGCCTGGGGATTGACAGAGCTTTAGCTTTATTGGGTGCTGGCAACCAATTGGGTTGGCCAATTTTACTGATAGATGCTGGTACAGCTCTAACATTTACTGGGGCTAATGTCAATAGGTATTTAGTCGGGGGTGCCATCTTACCGGGTTTGGGTTTGCAGTTGTCCTCGTTAGGGAAAAAAACCGCTGCATTGCCCTCAGTAGGCTTACCAGAAAATTTGCCGCGTCGCTGGGCTACAGATACTGCTGGGGCAATTCAAAGCGGGGTTGTATATGCGGCGGTGGCAGGAGTTAGGGATTTTATTGAAGATTGGCGGAGATTGTTTCCGAATAGCAAAATTGCAGTCACGGGGGGCGATCGCATTTTGTTATTGAAATACCTCACCGCACTATTTCCCGATACGGCTTCCTCGGTAATTGACGCACCAGAGGCTATTTTTTGGGGAACCGTGGGATTTTAGATTTTAGATTTTAGATTTTAGATTGAGGGATTGGGGGATTGACCAATTGATTGAGATTTGATGTTGAAGAATTGGTAATGATTGATTCCGTACAGGTTGGGAACAGGGGCATACAGTTGTATTTTTTTTAATTCATATTAGTTTGTTAAATGTTGACGGCGACCAATTCTTTGCAATCAATCGGAATGGGAATAATAAGAACAGAAAAAATCTGCCTCAATCAACACAGTGTTAAACGCAGCAACTGGCTCTATTATGCAGGTTAATGTTTATTAGGCACGTTGTTGCGCTTAAGCGCTCTTGCATATTAGGCACGTTGTTGCGCTTAAGCGCTCTTGCATATTAGGCACGTTGTTGCGCTTAAGCGCTCTTGCATATAAAGAGCGCTCAAGCGCAACAACATACCTTTTTAAAAGGTGTACCAATGACCAATGACCAATGACTAATGACTAATGACCAATTATCAATTCATTTGGCAAACTGGCGAATATAGCGAGCAACAATATCCGGGACTTCCTGCGGCAAATTGATGTCTCCCGGACTGACAGATTCCAGTTCGGCATTAGGAGCCAGAGCGGCATAGGATTGACACAGAGACAAAGCTGCGGGGGTATCTTCAGAACCTTGCAAAACCAAAACAGGCGCTTTCAGCAAGGCCAAATTCTCATCAACTAACTCTGCTATAATTTCAGACCGCCGCCGCCCGAACAGCAACTGCACGGCAACTGGGGACTGCATCAACTGCTGTCTCAAGTTTAGCAGTCTGTCAATCTGCTTTTGACCCCCCAGCAACTTAGCAATTGGATAGATCGATCGCAACAACCAGTATGCCAACGGAGGTTGAGCTATCAGCCAGCTAGCCGTCTGCCACCGCCCCCCCTGGTTGCCAGCCTTGACGCCTTCTGGGGCTAACAACACTAAACCCTGAACTCGATCGGGATATTTGATGGCGTAGCTAGCAGCCACCCAGCCGCCCAAAGAGTCACCAATTAAATAAACCTCTTGCAGGTTCAAAGCATCGAGGTATTGGGCGAGACATTCTACTTCCAGATCGATCGAATAATTAACATTTGGGTGTTCCGAGTCGCCAAAGCCCAGCAAATCTGGTGCGAAGCATTGGAAGTCCGGGCTCAAAAGCTCGATCGTCCGCAGCCACTGACTGCCGTCGCCCCAAGAACCATGCAAAAATACTAAATTTGGGCCTCTGCCGACTTCGCGCCAGAAAATGTGTCCTAAAGAGAGTTTGACCCGAGAATTGCGTAACGGTGAGTACATCCGGTTTAATATTCAGCAATAAAAAGATTATTAAATTAATGTTCAGATATCATAAATTAAAGCATGGAAACATTAAAAATTAATTCCCTACTAATAAAAGGTAGCTTGTTAAGGTGAGGTAATTCCCAACGTTGCTCAAATGTAGATGCCCTGAGAATTTACGCTAAAGTTGTCAGGCCTTGAAAATAGTTCTGCAAGTGTTCGCCATTATCATGGCTAAGCTGGTCTTCCGGCAGCGCAGTCGGCAAAAAAGCCTCCACCTCGCTGATTTCAAGCGAATCCTGAACTTGCATCTTGCCCTGCACCTCTGCTTCCACCACGATACAAATCGAGTGCAAGCGAGGATCTCGATCGGCAGCCGAATAAACGCCCACCAAGCGACGAATTTTGACTAAATCGAGTCCTGTTTCCTCCGCCAATTCTCGGCGCACTGTTGTCGGAATATCCTCTCCCCAATCCACCATACCTCCCGGAAGTGCCCAGCGACCGTTGTCGCGGCGTCGAATTAACACTATTCGCCCGTCAGGTAACACAGGAATCACGGCGGTACCAGTGACGGGATGTCGAAAAATCAGACCCAGCACAGTCTGTACAAATTGCCACAATCTACGCATACACTCAAAAGCTTGTTTAGGGGAAAGTAATTTTAGACCTGCTATCTCGCAGATTTGGGGTCAGAATTATTATATTCTTCTTTCAGGCAAAATGTCCGGCAACTGTCCTAAAATCTCCGCTGCGTGAGATTCTGGTTTGACTTTGCGCCAAACATTTTCAATCCTACCATTAGGGTCGATCGCGAAGGTCGATCGAGTAATGCCCATAAATTCTTTGCCCATAAATTTTTTGAGTCCGTAACAACCGTAGGCGGTTGCCACTTCGGCGTTTGAGTCGCACAGCAAGGGAAAAGGCAGTTGATATTTAGCTGCAAACTTGGTGTGAGATTTTGCCCCGTCTGTACTGACACCGATCACTGCAATATTTCGCGACTCGTAGTCCGATCGCTAGAAATCGTTTTATTGGAGTAATTCCGAGTCAACGGGAGCAAATTAAAGCTCATAGCCATAGCCGTCACTCCTATGTACGAAAACTACATTGCTCATGGTTGAGAGACTTATTCTTGCGCCATCGATCAAAACCTCAAACCCTTTTGGAGTAGGTGTTTTAACTCTTGCCGTATAAGTTCCAGCTTGAGCTTTTTTCCGGTCTTTGCCGATAGTAAACCTGACTACATCACCTGCTGCAATGTGAGTAAAAACAGTTTTAGCGTTTTTCACTGCCGGAAATCCAGAAGCATTAACTCGAATGGATTGGCGGCTGCCATGACCTTTACAGGTAATCAATAGAGGTCGATCGGTGAGAACTCGAATGCTTGCCCCAGACTCGCCAACACAAGCAGCATCAAGGCTGTGAGTTTTTTCAAGACCTTGACGCACTCGGTTCATTTTCGTTCTTGCACCTGAGGAGCATTTCACGTTCTCGCAAATAGATTTAGCCATTTTCACTATTGCGTATCTGGTTGAATTGACCGCAGCCGCATCTTTTAACGGTTTTGTGGAATTCTCTAAAACTTGATTCAAAATGTCAGGTGATTTTGCCAAGAAATCGCGAACGTCCAAGTTACCTTTTTTGACATTACAGACATGACAAGCTAGAGTTAGATTTCCAATGCGGCTACTCCCCCCTTTCGACTTAGATTGAATATGCTCAACTTCTAGCGGTACGTTTTCTGTGCCACAGTAATCGCATTTTCTACCCCACTTTTGCAACAAGTATTCACGCACTTCGTATCCTTGTAATTCACCTTGTTGGTATTCAACTCCATCTATTTCTGGATTAGCTAACTTTTGCGTATCAAACCGAACTTGTTCAATTTCGATCCAGGCAATTGGACAATACCGCATAAAGCGTTTAATCCAAGTTTCAACTGTTAGCACTCTGTGTCGAATTGATGGAGCTAACCAACCCTCTGGCTTGGCACGATTCAATCGTTTCTTGCGATAGCGTAAATTGCGCGAACGTCTTCCACGTCTAAACCATGCTCGTTTAACTAAATCGAATTTGATTGATTCTCCTCGGTGATTTAGTTCTGCTCGAAACAAGATATTATCGCCACATTGAATGGCAAACCCTGTCCACTGACTACCTGGGTCAATCTTGAGGATGTATTCCTTTGTTTGGAGGCTTTCGATAGTTTGTTGCTGGATTACGACATAAGGGAATCTGCGAAAACTGGCAAGCTTCCCACGATTTTGTAATTCTCGGCATCTGCCGGGGTGAATCATATCTAACGGTTGCTTATCTCCGTTGATTTGAAATACCCAGTTCTGTTGTTTGGTTGGTTGCATTTCTGCTTCGCCTTTCGGGTGATGTTTGCTTTGAAAATGCTCCTGAGACTTGTCACTGGCAATAGTGTTTCACCTTCAAAAACTAGGCAATGTTCTATTTGCCAAACCGCTTAGAACTAGCGAATTCTATTGGGGTTTTGACCTCAGGTAGCGTAGATCTCAAGGATCTTATTCTGGTGTAGCAGGGTTTTTATCCCTGGGGTAAACTGGAAACTCCGATTTACTCCATTTCTTTGCTACTCGCGAAAGGCACAAGCTTCTTTGGTACAGCCGGGGGTGTTATCCCGAGGATAAAAATAAAGTACAACTCGTCGGCCTCGAAAATCTGCGAGGCCCACAAGTTGGCCGGCAGCGTCGGGCAGGCTGAAAACAGGGGCTACATCACCAGGATTTAGTGTCATTTGTGGTATTTTTGAACCTCCCCAGCGCTGAAGCAACGGGGATTCCTGCCCACCTAGAAAAGGCGACAGCGGGACATTCAAGTGTCCCTCTAGACCCTCAAGATCAACTATCCGAAGATGTTGCGATTGGGCTTACTTTTAGTATGTTTTGCTTGCTTGAGTCCATCACTTTTGCCAGTTAGGTACACTCCTCAATCTGCCTTTATTTGCCCTTTAAGTATTCTGGATCTCGCGCCAGATATCTCGGTTGCCGGGATTTCTCCGTACTAGATTGATTCAACGTGTAGATGGTGATTCTTAATCGCTTCTACTATTTTATCACGGTGGCCGGGGCCGCGCACTCGTTTCTAGGCGGCGGTCGCCGCTACAGGCCGGGGCCCCATATCTGAAGCTAGGGGCCCCGGCCCCGCTTCTCGGTCAAGAGTTTTTAGAATATTTTCGCAAGTAAAAAATGTTGCGTCCCGATCGCGCGCTGATGAAGAGCGACTCAAGAGACTCTCAGTCGAGGGACTGTTCTTGTCGATCGGTAATAGTGCCGGGTGTGATATAATCGTCATCGGTCTAAAATTGAGTATAACTAGACAACGTAAAAACTCGCACTCAATTAGTTGAGTTCGCAGTCACACCGATCGGTGTTGCGGTTTAGGAAAGCTAAATTTGAACAAAACCTAACTACATTAAAGAGAATCGATCGAGTACGGTAGGGTATACCGGAATTCACGCTTGGGGAGAAGACACCTCTAAAGCCGCTGGAGCAATCCTGTCGGAAACAAGTGACTTCACCCAAGCCAGAATCTCAGTCACAAGCAAGTGCTGAGAGTTTTAACCTGAAGAATCCCCTCGCCGAAAGCTTGGGGAATGTCAATGTTTATTAGTGAGGTCAGAATGGCTAAGCGCCGCAATCTCAAGAAAGAGAAGGCACAACGAAATCAAGCATACGCTCGCAAGTTTCGCAAGCGGAGAAATCAAGATATGTTCTCCAACAAGAGAAGGCGATTTGACGGCGGCAACGGCGGCGGGATGGGCGCCATGAGCGGCGGCGGACGGGACAAAGATATGGCTGCTGCTGAAGAGTAATATAGTCAGGCTATCTGCCCAACTTAGAACCGAGAGTGCAAAACACGATCGTTCTAAGGAGAGATAGCCATTCTGAATTTGCCTAAGAATTCAACGAGGATAGTTTAGGCGATCCGATCGCGCGCAGCAATCAGTGATTTTCTCACTTGTTCAAATCCGGTGCCACCGTAACTATTGCGAGCAGCGACCACTTGAGTCGGTGCGATCGCGCTATAAATGTCTGTATCAAAAGCTGGGTGCAAGTCTTTCCACTCCTCAAGTGTCAAATCTTTGAGGAGTTTGCCCCCCGACAGACAAGTTTTCACAACTTTGCCCACAAGGTTGTAAGATTCCCGGAAGGGAACGCCCTTAGCAGCCAAATAATCTGCTACGTCTGTAGCGTTAGAAAAGTCTTCTGTAACGGCACTGGCAAGGCGATTGGTGTTAAACGCGATTCCTTCCCGCAGCAAAATCGTCATTGCTTCCAAGCAACCTTGTACAGTTTTGACGGTATCAAACAAAGCTTCTTTATCTTCTTGCAAATCTTTGTTGTAGGCCAAAGGCAATCCCTTCACTACTACAAGCAAGGCTTGCAAATGACCGAAAACCCGCCCCGCCTTGCCCCGCACCAACTCCGGCACGTCGGGATTTTTTTTCTGGGGCATGATGCTAGAGCCCGTAGCGCAGCTATCTTTGAGCGTAATAAATCCAAATTCGTGAGAAGACCACAAAATCATTTCTTCTGACAAGCGGCTCAGGTGTACCATAATTAAGCTGGCGGCTGCGAGAAATTCGATCGCAAAATCTCGATCGCTCACTCCATCTAAACTATTAGCATAAACCTGGTCAAACTCCAAGAGTTCTGCGCTATAGTGTCGGTCGATCGGGAAAGTCGTCCCCGCCAGCGCGCCGCAACCCAAAGGCGAAATATTCACCCGCTTCAAGACATCGCCAAGGCGTTCCCAATCGCGATCGGACATTTCAAAATAAGCTAACAAGTAATGAGCCAAACTGATTGGCTGAGCGCGCTGTAAGTGCGTGTAACCGGGGATTAAAGTTTCGACGTTGAGTTCTGCAATTTCGAGCAAAACCCCTTGAAATTCCCGCAATTGCTCGCGAATTTCTGCGATGCGATCGCGCAAATACAAACGAGTATCGGTGCCGGCTTGGTCATTGCGCGATCGGGCCGTGTGCAGCTTTTTGCCCGCATCCCCGACGATATCCGTCAGGCGCTTTTCTACAGCAAAGTGAACGTCTTCTGCATCAACTCCCGGCACAAAAAGACCTTGGCGGTATTCGCGGCGGATTTGTTCCAAACCATTGACTAGCTGTTCGCCTTCTGATGCGGAAATAATCCCAGTTTTGGCGAGCATCTTAGCATGAGCGATAGAACCGGTCAAGTCATACTCAATCAGTTCTATATCGAAGCCAATACTAGCATTGAATCGGGCGATCGCTGGGTGCAGCGCCGACTCAAATCTTTGACTCCAAGTTTTCGGTTGTGTGGTCATTGCTGAATGTAAAACTAAATTATATCTCTCTTGCAGAACTCTCTAAAAACTGTTTCGTAGTAAGGACTTTAGTCCTTCGGTTCGCACTCAGGATTTGAGTCCTCCGGTTCGCAGTAAATAAGGCAAGTCCTTCGTCCCAAATTCGGCAAGAAAGGACTAAGGTAATTACTACAAACTTTGTATACCTGTATTGACACTAAAAAACTGAATTCTAGACTACAAAATTATTAAAATTATGCTGCTGCATCAGAAAGGACTGAAGTCCTGACGGCGAACCTTTGAAATCCCTTCCTGACGACCTCTTAGAGAATAACTCTAAGGAATAATCCCTTTAATGAACCAGCCAATGAAAATACCTATAAAAAAAGCTCCTATCTGACCAGTCGAAACAAAATTGTTCCAAGCTTTCTGGAAATTAGTAAAAATCTCGTAGCTTTGACCCAATATCACAGGCGAACTCAAATGAGATTTCACAACTAACAAATGAACGGCGTCATGCCAATGAATCGAGCTGGTAAATCCAGTAATAATTTCCGGCATTAAATTAACTATCATGGTGATTTTCTCCTGTGGTCGGTGTTACCCTAAGTACAACCAGTGTCATGTCATCTTCATTGCGGTTGCCGATGCCGATAAACTGGTGAACGCGATCGAACAAATAATCCAGAATTTCCTCAGACTGCTGATAATTTTGACAAGCCCACTGAAAAGCCGCGGTCAAGTTATCCTCATCAAAGCGATCGCCCCTTTGATTAGCAGCATCAGTAAATCCGTCTGTGTAATAAATAATAGTATCACCAGGCTGCAATTGCACGTGGGCTTCTTGGTAGTGCGAATCAGCATCCAGGCCAATCAACATTCCCTCCAAAGTATCGAGCCGAACAATCGAATTAGTTGCAGCTTGCCACAGCAAAGGCGGGTGGTGAGCAGCATTACTGTAAGACAGAATGCGAGTTTTCGGATCGTACTCCGAATAAAACAGAGTCACAAAACGGTGAGAATTCTCCAAATCCGCGTGCATTACCCGGTTTAAATGTTGCAAAATTCTCGCAGGCGAATGGCGGTTCAAAACCTCCGCCCGCAGCATACCCCGCGTCATCGTCATCAACAGGCCAGCCGGTACCCCTTTGCCCATCACATCGCCAATGACGATGCTCCAGCGACCCTTGTCGATTTTGGACTTGAGATTTTTAATCAGGGATGGGGGGTGTTCCCCCTCATTTTCCTTGCCGATCGGGTCATAGTCAGCGGGAATAAAATCATAATAATCACCGCCGACTCTGCTAGCAGTTTGGCAGCGCGCGGCCACATCAAGACCGGGAATTGTGGGACAACTGCGGGGTTGCAGCCGCAATTGAATTTCCGCCCCAATTTCTAACTCTCTGTCCAGGCGTTCTTTTTCGGCCAACTTCACCGTCAGTTCGTCTTTGCAGATTGCCACGGCGGTTTGATCCGCCACCAACCGAACTAATTTCTGTCGGCCCGGAGTCCAAACATATTGTGGGTCACTGCTAAAAACAAACAGCCGTCCGCGTTCCAAATTCTTGACTAAAATTGGCGCCCCAAACAAATGAACATCCGGGCCCAAATAACGGCCGACTTGCAAGTCAAGACTAGAAGTTTGCCCAGAGGTTTGAGAAAAAGATTCACCAGCCGCGCCCGCACCTGCTGTAGCTTGCCTGGTGGCTATTTCCAGCGCTTTCCGCATATCTTGGCACTGCCGTCCTTCCTGACAGTGCAACTGCTGGAACCGAACTTGACCGTTGGGTTTGAAGAGCACCAGAGCTCCCCCGTCGGCGTCGGTAACGCGAGTTGCCACCAGAGGCACCAACTCCAAAAATTGGTTGAGATTGTTAAAACTACGCAGGGCAAATCCCAGCGAGCCCAACATATCTTGAACGTTGTGCTGGTATCGGTGCAAGCGCGCCACCAGTTCTTTGAGGGCAAATACTGGCGTCGCGTCGGTGGAATTGCGACCCGTAGGGCGGTCAGCAGGTTGAGGTGAGGGGCGAGGCAAGGGCACAGCAGTCATTTTAGATTGGTGATTTTCGATCTTAAAAGGAGATTGATTGAGTGAGGAATTACGCACCACACGAACAGAAATCCGGTTGTTTTTGGAGCAAGTAGTTTGGGCAGTAGGTCATTGGTGTGAATTTAAGCCTGAAATCCTCAAGAAATCTCGTTTATAGCTGAGTCTAAATCCCCCTTAATAAGGGAGACTTTGAGCCCTTCTGAAACTACTTAATCAAGGTATGTAGTTGGGATGCGAGCCCTCTTTAGGCGTATAGATAAAGAGGGCTCGCATCCCAACTACGTACCTAATTTATCTGATGACAATAAAACCACACTGCTTTTTAAGGGGGCGCCAGGCCGATCGGCGGGCCTAAGCCTCAGAGAGTAAAACGTTACTACCTGAGACCTTAAGTTGACACCAATTGATGGCGCTTCGTCGATCGCAAGCAAGTAATAACAGAAGGTTTTAAGGTATTGTTTCTAGATATTTAGTTTTCCACAGACCGTCAGGTGGCGATCGGCACAAGTCCTGCGATGGTAGTTTGAGGTTAATAATTTGAGATTTTGAATATCTGTGTCCGCCTCCAAAAATCGGGACGGCTAGAGATACCTCATCAATCTAAAATCTAAAATCTAAAATCTAAAATCGAGTAGGGCTTCGACAAATTCGTAACTAGAAAACGGGCGCAAATCTTCGATGCTTTCCCCCACTCCAATAAACCGGATTGGCAGACCTAGCTGCTGCACTACTGCTAGGGCAACACCACCTTTAGCAGAACCGTCAAGTTTTGTCAATACTACTCCGCTTAATTTTGCCGATTCTGCGAAAACTTCTGCCTGTCGCAAACCATTTTGACCTAGGGTGGCATCCAAGACCAGTAGAGATTCTACGGTAGCGCCTGGGGCTTTTTTGTCTACAATGCGACGGATTTTACTTAATTCGTCCATCAGATTTTTTTTGTTTTGCAGGCGGCCTGCGGTGTCTACGATCAACAATTCTGTGCCTCGGGCGCTGGCGGCGGCGATCGCATCAAACACGACAGCAGCCGGATCGGTATTTTTCCCTGGATTGGCAATAATTTCCACGCCGCTGCGGGAACCCCAAACTTTGACTTGTTCGACGGCGGCGGCGCGGAAAGTGTCGGCAGCGGCAATCAGGGTTTTGTAGCCGGATTTTTGGGCGATGTGGGCTAGTTTGCCGATCGTCGTAGTTTTGCCCGCACCGTTGACTCCTACAATTAACCAGATGTTGAAGGTGTCTTTTTCTGGGGCAAATGTCAGGCTGTAGGCGGGATTGCCGGCGGCGGTTTCGGCTGTCGGAGCGTCGAGAATGTCGCGCAGGATGCTTTTGAGAAAGGCTAGAGCCTGTTCTGGCGGCAAGACTTCTTGTTTGAGTCTTTCTTGGAGGCGGTTGATAATGATGTCGGTGGCGGCGACTCCGACATCGGCTTGTAGGAGCAAAGTCTCAATTTCAGCTACGGCGTCTTGATTGAGCGGGCCTTGACCGACGATCGCCTTTAGTCGATTAATTAAGCTGCGGCGAGTTCTTTCCAAACCTTTCCGCAGTTTTTGCAGCCAACTGATTTCCTCGACGGATACTTGATCTGGCCGGCGCCCTTGACTGGCTAGGATTTCAGATGACCAGAGGAAGCCTTCGTCAAAGGCAAAACCGGGAATTTCTTCGATTATTGCGGCTCTTTCGGCGGCGTTGGCGATGACTTCTGGTTCCTCAAGGGCGGTTTCCTTGAGGCGTTCGATGCGATCCATGCGATCGGCCCCAGCTCGGGCCCAAAACGGCAGGGCTTCGGCTGTAGAGTCCTCAGATGCGATCGATTCTGTGTCTGCAAGCTCAGTTGCAGGTTGGGCAATTGCTATATTTTCTGCTGTAACTTCTAATTTTTGAGTAACAGGTTGAGGCGCGATCGACTCGGATGATGGTGGCAGAGGTTCGGGAATCTCTACTGGGATGGCTGCATCTGGTTCTTGACCATCGGTACTTTCATTCTGCGGTGGTGGTGCAATTTCTGAAACTTCTGCAACAGTTGGTGCGGCTTCTGCAACTTCTACAAATTCTGTTTCGGCTGCTGGAACTTCCGCCGATGCTGTCTGGGCAACTTCTGTTTCAGGTTTTTGCTGTTTTTGAATATTTTTGTAAGCAGCTTTGGCCCAATTGAGATAATCCTCAGCTACAGCGGGGGAAGTTTCCTCAACTGCTGCATCTGTTTGAGGCTCAACCGATGCGGATTTTGCCGCCTCATCTTGGGGCTGTTCGGGGGGAGTTTCTGGTTCAGAAGATCCGCTTTCGCTGTACTGGCGACGAAACCAATTAAATACCATAGAAGTAAATGGGGAATAGAGAATAGTTATTAGTCATTTAGCCATCAGTCCTTAGTGTAGAGCGGATTGCGGATTGCGGATTGCCGATCGCGAATGACCAATAACCAATGACCAATGACCAATGACCAATGACCAATGACCAATGACCAATGACCAATGACCAATGACCAATGACCAATGACCAATGACTACTGACCAATGACTACTGACTACTGACCAATGACTACTGACTACTGACTTACAACTTCTGCATTGATTTTATCGACGACTCGGCGGAGGACTCCGTTGATGAACCGATGTCCTTCGTCGCCGCTGTAGCGTTTTGCCAGTTGGACGGCTTCGTTGACGCTGACTTGTTCGGGTAAGCCGAGATAGAGGATTTCGGCGATCGCGAT
This sequence comes from Microcoleus sp. PH2017_09_SFU_O_A, assembly GCF_020738625.1. Classification (NCBI taxonomy): domain Bacteria; kingdom Bacillati; phylum Cyanobacteriota; class Cyanophyceae; order Oscillatoriales; family Microcoleaceae; genus Microcoleus; species Microcoleus sp. PH2017_09_SFU_O_A. The sequence continues at coordinate 14,529 of NZ_JAEQCF010000043.1, read as the reverse complement.
TCTCATGATATCTCGATCGATCCTGGGCAGGCGATCGATTTGCCAGTCTACCAGGGCTTCCGAGAGCAATTCATCAATTTGAACGCGGTTGGCGCTGACTTTGGTCAGGATTTGCAAAGCATAGGTGCGGACATCTTGCTGGTTGGCAAGCTGAAGCAGTTCTGGAAACTCCATCGATGAACCGAGACGGTTGATGGCGGTTTGGGTGAGTTCGAGTGCTTCGCGCACCATCGCTCTAGCACTTTGTATATCAGCGGCGCGGATTTCGCTAGCCAGGAGTTTGTCGCTACCCCGCTGTACTTCCGAAGCTGCTGCTTCTAGGGATTCTTGAACTTCTGTCGTCAGAGTGCGGATGGCTGCGAGGAGAACATCTTGCAGTTTCTTGGCTTCTAAGAGTTCTGGATTAGTCGGCAGTTGGCTGATGCCGAGGAGTGCGAGTTCGCGTGAGGTTTCGCGTGCTTTTTTCATATTTTTTAGATAGAAATTGGGAGTTTAGGAATTTCAGAATTGTTGAGATTGCTAAGCGCTGGTTCAGAGCATAGACTTGGACTTTAGCAGAAAAACTCCCAAAAAAACCTGCCCTCAGTAACGATTGTTTCTGGGCAGGTTTTAGATACCTAGGATCAATTATTATTGGGAAAATTTACTGGCTAGAAACCCGGTTTCTTAGGAGCGTCCCACGGAGGCTGCCCACCCGTTATGGATGAAAGAAACTCTTTCTCCCCCTCTCCCCCCTCTCCCCCTCTCCCCATCGAGTTTCTTAGGAGATACTTCGCTTTGAAACCCAAGATGTATCAGAGAAACCCGGTTTCTGAGTGTAGGCTTTCTGCGCTTCCAGTTGGTTCAATATACGTGAGTTGCAAAAATAATTCGGACGGGCTAGAAGCCCATCCCACAATTTTTTTGTTTTGTGGGATGGGCTTCTAGCCCGTCCGAAAATTTGATTAAAAGATTAAAAGGACTTTTACAGCCTTGTCTAATCTTCTTCGACTGGTACAGGCTGGTATCTTGATTCGGATAGCAAGGGTTCGAGTGTTTTGCCGGGGGGGTTGTCGGCGGTGACCGCAACTGAGTTGCTGGGGTTGACGATGCCGCCGGAGATCACCACTTTAAAGGCATCTTCGATCGACATTGACAAATTAACGACATCTGCTTCCGGGACTATAGCGTACCATCCGGTGGTGGGGTTGGGAGTGGTGGGGATGAAAATGCCGATCGGGCTTTCGCCGGACAAATGAGACGGAATGTCGTTACTCTCGATCGTACCGGTCACAAATGCCAAAGTCCAGATTCCCCGCCGGGGATACTCTACCAACACCACCCGGCGAAATTTATCATTAGATTTGAGGATAGTTCCCAGCAGTTGTTTCAAGGTTTTGTAAACCGAACCCGCTAGGGGAATTGCCTGTAACAGGCGTTCGCCAAAGTCTAGCAGCCACTTCCCGAAGATGTTGCGGGCCATCAAACCAATGACTAAAATGCTCAGCAGGGGTACAGCCAGCCCTACTAAGAGATTTAGCAGGTTGACCAAAATCGGGTGGAGTCCGTCAAAAGGATTAATCTGCTTGGGAATTTTGGTAAGAAAATTGATTACCCAACTGGCGACGGTAATTGTCAGCCAGATGGTGGTAGCTAAAGGTATCACTACCAGCAGACCTGCGATCAGGTCATTTTTTAAGTCTTGTTTGATGCGTTGGAGCACGGCGGTTCAAATCTCCTCGTAACTGGTTGCAATCACCTGATAAACCTGAGAATAAAGCAACTGCACGGGCTTTACTGGAATTGACCATTTTGGATCGTCTTCTCTGCTGCCAAACCCTACGCTTGCCGAGCGCGGAAGAGTTAGGGATCGGCGGTGCTGTATCTATATTTTAAAGAATTATTGCAGGCAAAGCGCCTGATTTTAATATATGCGGGCTGTGCAACAGCTCACCCTATTGTATATTTTAAGACATTTTAGCTCGGAATCAACCAATCAGATCGCTGTGTTGAGGTGGCCGGAGTCGGGGTGTTTCCTGTAGAGGGCTTTTGGGCTGCTTCCACAATTGATAAATTTTTAGGATGAGGCGGGCTAGAACAATGCCAGTGGCGATTGTATCGCGATCGCGCCCGCTCCCATCGGACAATCTCTTTTTTGAGAACTTGCCAGAACTGCGATCGAGAAAGGTGAGAGACTTTAGATTAAATGTTTCTCAAATGCCAGCTACTTCTTAAACTATTTGACTCCCCTAAAAAATGGATGCCGTGCCACGTAGACTCCTGATTGGAAGGTCAAAAAAATTACACCAAAGTTCATAATCCCAAATTCAATTCTGCGAGTAAATCTCCAATCTCAAATCTCAAACTGGTTGACTATTCTTTGAAAAACCGTAAAATATAGTCAAATTTATCTGCGATCGCGGGAATCTCGCCAATAATAGCTTATGTTGAATACAGCCGGACTGTTTGAAGCAAAACCTCTTCAGGGAAATATTGCGGGTGTTTCAGCAGAAATACCAGACTTATTTGGCAGTAAGTTCGTTAGCGAAGCCCTCGTAGAGGATCGCCTAAATCGATTGACCCAAATTGCGATCGGGGATACGAATGTTTTATTTGATACCAGCTATGGTTTGACTCAAACATCCGATTTGGTTGCCGGTGCGACTGGTAGTGCGATCCTCTACGAGGGCTTCGCTAACGACCTTTTTGACCAAATCACCGACTTCCGGCTCCCGCACTCACCAGACGACAATCTTAAAGTCGATCGCAGTCTAACATCCCAGACCGATATCTCCACTCAACTTCACAGAGACGAACTTACAGGCATGGATTTTGCTATCGGTGATACTGGTATAGTTCCAGAGCGATCGCAATCCCGAACTGCTGCGCTATTACCTTCAGAAAAATGGGCTTTCAATTTCCCAGATTATACCATCGACCACCAAGGTTTAAACACCCTCAATATCAAAATTGGTTACGGCTTAAAACCCGGAATCACCAAAAATGAATATCCCGATTTTGTGCCAATCTACAAAAGTATTGATAACTTCCTAGTTAACTATCCCAACGAAACGGACACCTGGGAAAATATCAACAAAAATCTCAGTCAAAAAGTGCTAGACGAAAATCCGGCACTGACCGATGTTACCATCCAACTCGAAGTTTTGCCAACGAACAGATTGCCCTACGAACGAGCAACTACAGTTTTCCGCAGTCGTGCCGGTCAACCAAAAGAAAATGGCAACTTTTCCTTGAAAAACTACGCAATTAATCACCAAGGATTGAACAAGCTCAATCTCGATGTTGATTACCAGTACAAACCGGGGATTCCCCCAAACGAATATCCCGATTCCCTGTCAATTCTCAAGAGCATTGATAACTTTTTAAGCAAGTATCCCAATGAGACAGATTTCTGGGAAATTGTCAACAAAAAATTAACTCAAAATATCCTCAACGAAAATTCTAGCTTGGCAGCAATTAAGATCGACTTGAACGTTTTGCCAAGCCAAACATTACCCTATAACCGCACCAGCAAAGTTACTCGCACTCAACCAAGCAATCCTCAAGGAACTTTCCTAGTTGGCAATACCAGAGGCAATAATGTACTGCGGTTTGACGGCAGTACGGGCAATCTTCTAAGCGAATTTATCCCAGCGGGCAGCGGCGGTTTGTCTAGTCCAGATACAATTCTTTTTGGCCCAGATGGCAACGGCGACGGTAAGCCGGACATTTACATTGCCAGCGGTGACAAGCCAGGGAATTCCGGACAGCCGACAGCATCTGCCGTATTGCGATATGACGGAGTTAGTGGCAGATTTATTGATAAGTTTGTCGGCGACAATCCGAACACTACTGCTGATGAAACTGGCGGATTATCTCGTCCTTACGGTTTAGCTTTTGGTGCCGACGGTAATTTTTATGTCAGCAGTTTTTTGACCGATCAAATTCTTAGATACAACGGCAAAACAGGACAATTTATAGATGTATTTGCAACGGGGAATCAGCAAGCGGGAGGATTGAATGGGCCGAACAATTTACTGTTTGCTCCTGACGGCAATTTGTACGTGACAACGCAGGGGAGTGTTGCTCGTGATGGCAAAGCTGATTTTAGTGCAGGTTTCGCCAGCCAGGTGCTGCTTTACAACCCGCAAACTGGGCAGTCAAGTATCTTTGCTTCCCCCGATCCTTCGCCTCGGAGTCAGGGATTTGTGAGTCTTTTGGGCATGGCAATCGGGCCCGCTGACGGCGACCTTTACGTGAGCGATTTTGCTAACGATATCAGGCGCTACAATTTAAAAAGTGGGAATTTGGTCAAGGTTTTATCTACCAATTATACTGATACTTCCCCCAGTAGCAATTATGTAGGTGGTTTGGCATTTTCGCCGATCGGCAATTTGTTTGCAGTTGGCTTTGACAACCGCGCCAATGCTAACAATGTTGGTGCAGTTTTGCGGTACAATGGCAAAACTGGGGAACCGCTGCCAATATCGAGCAATCCTTTGTCGAGTAACAGTTCTATTTTTGTCCCTCCCGACAGCAAGTTACAGCGTCCGATAGGAATTGCTTTCTTTCCTTCCGATGGTAAGCTGACCGAGAAGTGGAATTTTACAGCGGCAAATTACCCAATTAACCATCAAGGGTTAAACAACCTAAATTTTGCTGTAAATTATCAGTACAAAGAGGGCATTCAAAATTATCAGTATCCCGATTATGTGCCGATTTACAAGAGCGTTGATGATTTTTTAGTTAACTATCCTAACGAAACTGATTTTTGGGAAATTGTTAACAAAAATTTGACGGAAAAAGTGCTTGCCGAAAATCCAGCAATTTCTTCGGTGACTGTTGATTTGAATGTTTTGCCGACGAACCAATTGCCTTACGATCGCAGCAGTACCGTTAGTCGCACTACAAATGGTAAATTAGGGGAAGCCTGGGATTTCAAGATTCCTAATTATTCGATCGCTCACCAGGGTTTGAATAACCTGAACATTGATGTCAAGTATCAGTACAAGCCAGGAATTACGCAGGCTGAATATCCCGACTTTGTGCCGATTTACAAAAGCATAGACAATTTTTTGGTTGATTATCCAAATGAAACGGATTTCTGGGAGATTTTGAATAAGAATTTGACCGAAAAGCTGTTGGCACAAAATCCGGCTTTGGATTCGCTGGAAATTAGTATCGAGGTTTTGCCGACCAACAAATTGCCTTACGAACGAGCTAGTATTGTGTCGCTGGCTTAGCGTCTAATTCAATACGGTTAACTTAACGATTTTTGACGAATTTCACTTCGCGATTTTCTAGGCAATACAGGCATTATTTGCCAGTCGGATTGTTCTTAAGTTAAGCGTATTGGCTTCAAATTGTTTTTTTTGTGGACAATTATTGACAGGGAATACATTCCTTGCTAAGGTGATATGTAATTCAGTAGGTTGCGTAGAAACCGAGTTTTTGTGCATCCAAAACGAACGCATTTAAATTGTCTGTTGTGGTCAAAAAACAATTTTTTGAAGAAACTGAGTTTATGAATTAAAGCGAGTTTGCAAAGATCTATCTTGGGATAGATGAGTATGTTTCAGGCAGTTGCTATAAAACAGTGCGGGCCTTAGGTGGGTCAAAAACCCGGTTTCTGGGTTAAGGTCGATCGCTCAAAGGATTTGAAATTTGAGATTTGAGATGGGTCATGACTTATTCTGTATGGGTTTGCAGCTTGGCTAAAGTTGCATTGTTTTTTTAAACAGGTATCACAGATTTTGGGTAGAAATCGGGTTCTTCTGTGTTCAGAACTCAGAAAGATAGTTGTTTTGCGATCGCAACTCAGAATGCAGTCGCTTTCCTGGCGCAGAGGTTCCAACAGTAAGCTGAGCATTTTTTTATCTTTTCTTTAGAATGGCGATGGAAATTAGGTAAATAATGGAAGTATTCAAGGATTTTTGATTGCATTTTTCTGTAAAATATATTAAGGAATTTTTGTGAAAACGCTCAATATCCTCTTGGTAGAGGACAGTCCCCTAGATGCCGAGCTGATTGAGGCATATCTCATGGATGGCGGTCTAGACTTTTCTTTGCTGTGCGTGGAAACTCGGGAAGATTTTGCCGTAGCGCTGGAAAAACACTGTGTTGATATTATTTTGGCAGACTATATGCTGCCTTGTTTTAACGGGATAGCAGCGCTGGAAATGGCCCGCGCTACTTGTCCGGGAGTGCCGTTTATTTTTGTGTCGGCTACTTTGGGTGAGGAAGTGGCAATTGAGACTTTGAAAAGCGGGGCTACAGACTATGTTCTCAAACGGCGTTTGACGCGGTTGGTGCCGTCGATCGAGCGGGCCCTGCGGGAAGTTAAAGAACGGCTCGATCGCAAAGCAGCTCAAGCACAGCGCCAAGAAAGCGAAGCCAGGTTTCGGATGATGGCAGATACCGCGCCGGTGATGATTTGGATGTCGGATATCGATCGACTTGGCGATTACTTTAACAAAGTTTGGTTGGAGTTTACCGGTAAAACTTTGGCGCAAGAAATCGGCATCGGTTGGATGGAAAGCTTGCATCCTGACGACTTGCCAAAATATATGGATGTTTACCGGAGAGCCTTCGACGCCCGCAGCGAGTACCGGATCGAGTACCGCTTGAGGCGCTATGACGGGGAGTACCGCTGGGTTGTGAGTACAGGGGTACCCCTGTACAGACCCGATCGCACTTTTGCCGGTTACATCGGTTCTTGCATCGATATTAGCGATCGCCAACAGGCAGAACAAGAACGTGTTATGGCTTTGTCCCGGGAACAAGCAGCTCGCAAACAAGCAGAACAAACAGCTCAAGCGCTACTATCGGCAAACGCTCGAATTACTAACATTATCGAAAGCATTACCGACGCTTTTGTCGCCTTCGATTCAAACTGGAAATTCACCTATATTAACCACAAAGGTCAAGAGATTTTTGGCAACTTACAAGCAGAACTGATCGGGAAAAATATTTGGGAAATATATCCCTGGGCCGTGGATTTACCGTCTTACAAAATCGCCACCAAAGCATTAGCAGACAAGGTAACAGTCGAATATGAAGAATTCGTGCCGTTATGGAATAAGTGGTTGAAAGTGCGTTTTTATCCTTCCGATTCTGGTTGCTCGGCTTACATCCAAGATGTGAGCGATCGCAAGCAATCAGAAGCAGCACTCAAAGCTAGTCAAGAAAAGCTGAGAATGTTGGCAGAATCTAACTTGATCGGAATTCTCTTCGGCGATGTTGACGGCGGTATCAGTGAGGCTAACGACGAATTTTTGCGCCTCGTTGGCTACACGCGGGAACAGTTGCAGCGCGGGGAACTCCGCTGGATTGACATTACACCGCCGGAGTACCTACCGCTGGACGAAATCGGCATCGCAGAGGCAAAGGCCGAGGGCGTTTGTAGTCCCTACGAAAAGGAATACATTCGGCCCGATGGCAGCCGGATTCCGGTGTTGGTGGGGTATATTTTGTTGGGGGAAAAGCGGCAAGAATCAGTGGCTTTTATTCTCGATTTGACGGTTCGCAAGGAGTTGGAAAAAGAACTGCACGATCGAGCTGAGGAATTGGCGCGGGCGAACCGGATTAAAGACGAGTTTCTGGGAACTTTGTCCCACGAATTGCGGACGCCGTTGAATGCGATGCTGGGATGGGCGCAACTGCTGCGCCACCGCAAGTTTGATGAAAAAACGACTGTTAAGGCTCTGGAAACGATCGACCGCAATACGCGATCGCTCGGGACGCTAATTGAGGATTTGTTAGACGTGTCGCAGATTATGACTGGCCAACTGTCGCTGAATTTGCGGTGGGTAGATTTGATTTCGACTGTTGAAGGTGCGATCGATACTCTCGCTCCGGCGATTGGGGCAAAAAATATTGAAATTGTGACGGATTTCGACCAAACTGCGGGGCGGATGTTTGGCGATTCCGGCCGCTTGCAGCAGGTGGCGTGGAATTTGCTGTCGAATGCGATTAAGTTTACTCCTGACGGAGGACAGGTGAGGGTGGCGCTGCACAAGGTGGAGAGGACGAGTATGCCCGGACAATCCGCCTGTTGTGAAAATTTGTCACCGCCTAGTGTGGAAATTGAAGTCAGCGACACGGGACAAGGGATTCCAGGAGAGTTTTTGCCGCACGTTTTTGAGCGTTTCAGCCAAGCTGATACCTCTACAACGCGATCGTACAACGGATTGGGTCTAGGTTTGGCTCTCGTGCGCCATTTTGTGGAAATGCACGGGGGAACAGTGCAAGTAGAATCGGCTGGCCAAGGACAAGGAGCGAGCTTTTTCGTTAGATTGCCAATTAAACAGCAAGAGGGCGACAGCGGATTTTCTGTTACCGGGGCTGGGGAGTTTGTGGTTCGAGAAACCCCGGCCAGATCCCCTATAGATCCGTCTTTTGTTAGCAGCAACCTTTCGGGAGTGCGGGTGTTGGTGGTTGATGGCGACGGGGATTCCTTGGATTTTGCGCGTACAGTGCTCGAAGATTGCGGAGCTGAGGTGGAGACTGCTATCTCGGGAATGGAAGCCTTGGAAGCGATTTCTAGGCTGAATCCGGATGTGTTGGCGATCGATCTCGGCATACAAACCGCTGAAGGAGAGGCTCTGCTGCCGCAAGTGCGAGAGCAAATGGGGGACAGGGAAATTCCGGCGGTGGCTTTCACAGCTTACGGTAGGCTGGAGGAACGGGTGCGGGCGCTGCGACAGGGTTTTCAAATTCACCTACCCAAGCCTCTCGATCCTGCTGAGTTGGTGGCGGTGGTGGCAAGTTTGGTGTCGCGGGCGATCGATTTTTGATGGGAGCATCTCAGTTTTGCATCTGTAGTGCTGTCCCCGCTCGCGTGCTGATATAGCACGCGAGCGGGGACGCTCGCACTGTAAAAAAAATGTTTTTTGCAAAAATGAGATGCTCCCTTTTTGATTGACTCGGCAAGGATGGAAATCCTCACGACTAATCAATTTTCTTGGATAGGAGCGATCGCAAATTCATTATATAACGACCAATTACCAATTACCAATTACCAATTACCAATTACCAATTACCAATTACCAATTACCAATTACCAATTACCAATTACCAATTACCAATTACCAATTA
>NZ_JAEQCF010000043.1:0-5418 GCF_020738625.1 Microcoleus sp. PH2017_09_SFU_O_A | reverse complement strand
ATTACCAATTACCAATTACCAATTACCAATTACCAATTACCAATTACCAATTACCAATTACCAATTACCAATTACCAATTACCAATTACCAATTACCCAACCGTTAATCGCTCAATCCCCTTCGGCAATTTGCTTTAAAACCCACTTGTTTATGCCTTCAGGGGAAATAACATAGCGATAGTAAGTAGAGCCTCGAATAATTACTTGGATTTTTTTCGGACTGATTTTTTCGCTCTCAATAGTTAGGCATCCGTGGCCTGTTTCTTGCCAAGTCTGCATCAGCAAGGTCTCGATTTTGGCAAATAGACTGTTGATTGAAGTTTCCGTGCTATCTGGTTCTCTTGACATATTACATAAGTTGAGATACAAGTTGACAGACTCTCTCGCCACTAGGACGCGAGCCTCTCTATTTGAGCTATCGGCGCAACTTGTTCTTTTTTATGCAAATCCCGTATACTTTTTACAAAACTTTACACAACTGGCGATCGCGCCTGATTATATATATTCCGGTAAAATAACCGTTATCACTTTCGATCGTTCGGACTGAACTCCTCTCTTGTTTGATGAGGACTTCAGTCTGAAAGATCGAACAAATTTAATTGCGATCGTTCCAAACCGGTTTTCCACCTCAGCTAGGTAACAGTAATCATTAATAAATTACTATTACACCTCATTTGTCAAGCCCCAAAAGTTATATATTTAATTGAAGTAAAAGTATTTTTTTGATAGTGAGGTGAACAAACCATCGCCTCAAATATCAAGCTCATCAACTGGGTGCGAGCTTTTAAAAGTACCGTGCCGGGGTAAATGCTTCTGAGACTCCCGTCTTTCCCACCGTGCAAGGATTTTTTTTCAATCTGTGATTTTTCCGCGCTCTCCGGTTCCAACTATCTACTAGATACCAATTGCACCCGGCCAGCATCCATTTCATCCATTAATAACTCTAAAGCCTCATAATCAATATCCGAGATGTAGCCCAAACGGGTGAGCTCGTTGTTGATTTCGTTTTCAATGTCAGGCGTCAACTGCTTAATGTAGAGGGCTTTTTCTACAAGTTGACGAATAGCATGAGTTGCTTGCATAGTATATCGGAGAACTCCGTACAGTATTATTGTCATCTTAACAGTCGATGGAGTGAGTGATCCAAATCAGAACTAACCAGTGATTTCAATTACATTGCTCAGTTTAACCTAACAGCTAGGATAAGGTCGATCGCAATCTTTACGATTGCCAACACTAAACCTCGTCGCACAAATAAAAAATAGTATAGTAGCTTACCTTTACTCCGTAAATCTTGCACAAACTTTTATAAAAAAGACTAAATAAATAAAGATTCAGTAAACTACTCAAAACTACCGATCGGTTTTCCTCAGGTAGGGTTACGCTCGTAGGTGTCAAGTAGGTTTAGGCTTACCTCCGTCCAGTACGGTAGTTGAAAATACGTAGCAACCATAGGTTTGATATATGCAGACACTTCTTGCCCATAAACCACTTAGGGTGATTCGACCCCTAGACCACCTAAATGCAGCCACAGCCGGAGAATTCACAGAGCAACTAACCACAACAATTTCAGCCCCTGGAGTAGTAGCGGTACTCGTAGATGTTGGCGCAGTAACATTTATTGACAGCGCGGGTTTGATGGCATTGATTTCCGGCCTCAAGCAGGCGAAAAAAATGGGACGCAGGTTTAGTCTGTGTTCAGTTACCGCCGGAATTAGAATGATTCTGGAACTCAGCCAACTCGATCGAGTTTTTGAGATATTTGAAAATGTCGAAAGCTTTGAAGCAGCAAACTCTTGTCTTGTGTAAACAAGCACTTCTAGAATCTACTCACCAGTGAAAACAAGTAAGCAAACACAGCAACTTGAGTTAAAGGGCTCCAAAGAGATAGGACTGCCGTTGGCGTATTGGCAGATTTTAAGGTAGGCTGCTTAAGAGTCGCAAATATGAGAGCGAGTCGAGCCGTGGCAGTAAAAATCGAAGAATTACTTACAGCAGAAATCAATCAGCCTGCTCGTTATCTAGGAAACGAGTTGGGGGCTGTACGCAAGCCTTGGGATGGGGCGTCTGTACGCTGGGTGCTCACATATCCAGAAGTGTATGAAGTTGGTGCTTCCAATCTGGGACACATCATCCTTTACAATATTTTGAATGCCTTGCCGAGACAGTTGTGCGATCGAGCTTATTTGCCCGCACCAGACTTAGCAGCAAAACTGCGATCCTCTCCGAGGGCTGCGCTAACGACCAAAACTCCCCTGTTTGCTGTAGAATCTAGGCGATCGCTCACAGAATTTGATATTCTCGGCTTCAGCCTCAGCTACGAACTCGGAGCAACAAACATTCTGGAAATGCTGGATTTAGCCGGCATTCCCCTAACTTGGAAAGAAAGAGCGACAAATGCCCAAAATGGCGGCGATTTGCCGCTAATTTTTGCTGGCGGACAAACCGCAACCTCCAATCCCGAACCCTACGCTGACTTTTTTGACTTCATCGCTTTGGGAGATGGAGAAGAATTGCTGCCAGAAATTGGCTTGATTTTGGCAGAAGGCAAAACTAATAATTTGAGCCGAGAAGCACTATTGCTGGATTTAGCGCAAATTCCCGGCGTTTACGTGCCCCAATTCTACGATATGGCGGCAGATGGTTCTGTTCATCCCAACCGCCCGCAAGTCCCAGAAAAAATTCTGCGCCGCGTAGCAACTCCCATACCAGCTTATTCGATCGGGCTAGTACCCTACGTCGAAACAGTACACGACAGACTGACAGTCGAAATTCGCCGGGGATGCACCCGCGGCTGTCGCTTCTGTCAGCCGGGAATGCTGACTCGCCCCGCCCGCGATGTGGAACCGCAGCAAGTCGTAGAGGCGATAGAAGAAGGAATGAAAGCCACCGGGCACAGCGAGTTTTCCCTGCTTTCCCTGAGTTGTTCCGACTATCTAGCACTTCCGGCTGTGGGGATGGAAATCAAAAACCGCCTCAAAGACAAAAATATCTCTCTGTCTTTACCCAGTCAGCGGGTTGACAGATTTGACGATAATATTGCCGACATTCTCGGCGGCACGCGACAAAGCGGTTTGACTTTTGCCCCGGAAGCCGGCACGCAGCGGATGCGCGACATCGTTAACAAAGGTTTGACAAACGAAGAATTGTTGCGGGGTGTCAAAACTGCGGTCGATCGCGGTTGGGATAAAATCAAGCTGTATTTTATGATCGGTTTGCCCGGAGAAACCGATTTTGATGTTCTGGGAATCGCCGAAACAGTCCGCTGGCTGCAAAGGGAATGCAGGCTTAATGGCAGGCGGCCACTGAATTTTAACTTGACAATTTCTAATTTTACGCCTAAGCCTCACACTCCTTTTCAGTGGCATTCGGTTTCTACTGCCGAGTTTTCACGCAAGCAAAAATTGCTGAAGGGTGAATTCAAAGCGATGAGAAATATCAAGGTGAATTATACCGATGTGCGGATTTCGGCAATGGAGGATTTTGTCGGTAGGGGCGATCGACGTTTGGGTGCTGTAGTCCGCCGGGCTTGGGAACTGGGCGCCGGTATGGATGCTTGGTGGGAAAACTTGGATACAGCATACAAGGCTTGGACAAGGGCGATCGATGAATCCGGCCTTACCTGGAAATACCGTCAAGTTGAAAGCGGCGAATGGAATCTTTTTCAGAAGGAAGAGGAGAAGGAAGAAGGAAGTTCGGCAACGGATTCTGTAACGGATGTAACGGATGTAACGGATGTAAGTCGTCCGAGGGAAGTCGTCCGAGGGAAGTCGGAAGATTTTCCCGCATCTCCCCCTCTCCCCCTCTCTCCCTCCCCCCCTCTCCCCCTCTTTCTCGATCGACCTTTACCTTGGGATCACTTAGACACGGGAATCGATAAAAACTGGCTGAAACTTGACTTGCAAAAGGCTTTAGAAGCAGCGACGGTTCCCGATTGTTCCTTTGAAGGGTGTTCCCGCTGCGGGGTTTGCGGCACAGATTTCGGACACAATGTGGTTGTAGATGCCCTGCCAATTCCAGATTTTGCTGGGGAATTTGTACCGAATACAGAACGGAAACAGCGTTTTCGGGTTTGGTTTGGGAAGGTGGGCGATATGGCTTTGGTTGGTCATTTGGATTTGCTGCGATTGTTCGATCGAGTTGTCCGCCGGGCCGATTTACCGATTTCGTTTACTGGCGGCTTCCACCCAAATCCTCGGATTTCTGTGGCAAATGCTCTGCCTCTGGGCGTTACCAGCACTGGGGAAATTGCTGATTTTGAACTCACTGAGTCGATCGATCTTGAGATTTTTCGAGCAAAATTGGCGGCGGCTCTGCCGGAAAATATCCCGATTTACAAGGTTGAGTCGATCGACCTCAAAGCTCCTTCTGCCAGTCAATTGTTAGAAGCAGCGGAGTACGTAATTACTGTGGCTGCAACAGGCTTGTTGACGGAAAATGGCGAATCTGACCAGGATAATTCTACTGCTGTCTCCGTCGCAGATACTGCCAATTGGGAAGCTTGGGTGAAGGCGATCGCCGAAACAGAGGCTTTTTGGCGGGTGCACACTACTAAGTCGGGAAAGACGCGGGATGTCAATTTGCGCGATCGGCTGCACAAACTAGAACTTGTGCAGCAATCCGAAGGTACAGCCGTCTTGCGCTATACCGGCAGTTGTCGCAGCGACGGCAACTTGCTCAAGCCCGAACATCTTGTTTTCATGCTCGAACAAGTCAGCCAGCAGGAAATTCAGCTTTTGCAGGTTCAGCGCAGTCAGCTAATCTTGGGTTATGGTTAAAATAGGGAAGCTGTGGTGAAATATTTCACCTTCGGCTCTCGATCGGGATGTGTCGTGTCAAGCTATAATTGCTTGTTATGGAAGCCGCAGCGGCTTGAGCGCTTTTGTCGCTCGTCGCTAAGAGCCAACCAGCAACGCGGGCTGGGTGCAAATTGCTTCTGTTCAAAACTTCAAGCCTTTTTGTACATTCACGGGCTAAATCTAGCGCTAAACCCGCAGGAGCGGAGCATGAACCAAATTGATCGATTAATTTCGATCGATCGAGTGGTTGTCGATCGTCGGCTTAGTCAAAAATCTCATGGTTCAAGCCGAGCCCGCGGGTATTCAACAATAGATGTTTTTGACCTCGATCGAAAACGGATACAAGCCCGGACTTAATTCGTGGAGATCCCAAAATTTTAGACCAAGGTTCAAGCTCCCAGAGTCATCTGTGCTTGTAAATCTAAAATCTCAAATCTAAAATCTAAAATCGACTGACCAGGTTTTAGGGTTGGCAGGGGCGGAGGTTGCAGTCGAATGCCAAGAGTAGAGTCTGTTGAGTGCTATCCGCTAAACACTGGACAAAAGTGGACGAGATAGCCAGTCTAAGTCTTTAACTAGGCTACGTTAGTAAGGTCACGACACCTACGAGTGCTTTCCA
>NZ_JAEQCF010000042.1:0-46060 GCF_020738625.1 Microcoleus sp. PH2017_09_SFU_O_A | reverse complement strand
TACACATACAGCTTATTCGACCAAGAAAGAAAGTAATCATGGTCGCTCAGAAATCCGACATCATTTAATGTTAAGTGACATCAAAGAGCTGATAGATCCCGACAATCAATGGGAGAAACTTCATAGTATAGGCATGATAGAATCCGTGAGAATAGTGAAAGGAAAAACAAGTATTGAAACTCGTTATTACATTAGTAGTTCACCAAATAATGCTCAAAAATTTGGTGAATCAGTTCGCAGCCATTGGGGAATTGAAAATCGTTTACATTGGGTGTTAGATGTGGGCTTTCGTGAAGATGATTGTCGAATCAGGAAAGATAATGCTCCGCAAAACTTTGCCATTCTTAGACACATTTCGCTCAATCTTTTGAATCAAGAAAAAGCCTCAAAAACCGGAGTAAAGAATAAGCGACTCCGAGCCGGGTGGGATGATGGCTATTTGGCCAAGATCCTCGCTGTGGCAGTCAACTAAATTTTCACAAATAACTCATCACTAAATATTATACAACTTGTAAATAGTAGTTGTAATATTTTTATTGTCTCAAAAATAGGACAGGCATAAAAACCACCATTGATCAGTTACTGTTTTCTTATAAAAGTCATTACAAAGCGTATCTATAGCTTCTAAGAATGGTGAATTTATCTCAAAATATACTCACCACTAGCGAAGAGTGTTCAATAAGATGCGTTCCCCCTGAAGGGGAGAGGCTTTCAACCAATTCTTTCTGGTAAGTTAACAACTGCTATATAATGCTGGTATCTATTTATTTATCGGTCAATTATGGAGCCAGAAGCAAGTCAGATTTCTAGCAGCTATACTTTTAAAAGCAGATTGTTGTTTTTGTCGATCGCCCTTGCAGTCCCTCTGTTAATTGTAGCAACTAGATCCGCCTACGTTCAAGGACTGTTAAGAGCTGTTTTAATCCAAATCGAGCATTTAGGCGTCTGGGGCCCGATCGCCTTTATCGCTACCTACAACTTCGCTACGATACTATTTATACCTGGTTCCGTGCTGACCTTGGGAGGCGGCGTGCTGTTTGGGCTGTGGTGGGGCTCGATATACGTGTTAATCGCCGCCACCCTAGGGGCGACCTTTGCTTTTCTGATCGGGCGATACCTGTCGCGCGATCGCGTGGTAAAATATATGGAAGCTCACCCAAAGTTTCAAGCCCTCGATCGCGCCGTTGCTAAAGAAGGATTAAAAATAGTCTTTTTAACTCGTCTTTGTCCTTTATTTCCGTTCAATTTATTGAATTACGCTTTGGGGATTACTCAGGTTTCTTTGAAAGATTATGTATTAGGTTCCTCCGGCATGATTCCGGGAACCGTGATGTACGTTTACTCAGGTTCTTTGGTAGGAAATATTGCTGCTATATGTACGGTAAATCAGCCTGCAAATCCTCAAGCCGAACTTGTAAAATGGTTGATTAATATCATCAGTTTTACGGCTGCTGTCGCCGTCACCGTCTATATAACTAGGATTGCTCGCAAAGCTTTAGATGAAACTATTTAATTAGGAAGATTTGCTCATGTCGCAGTCAAAAGTCGATCGCGTAACAGTCCCCCCGATGGACGAATACAACCAAAAATTAGTCTCCTACTTGCATCCGCCGGATTGGGTAAACCCGCAGCCCGCTAGTAGCTACAACTTAGTAGTAATTGGCGCGGGCCCAGCCGGATTAATTGTGGCTGCGGGCGCCGCAGGTTTGGGTGCAAAAGTTGCTTTGATTGAAAAACATTTAATGGGCGGCGACTGTTTGAATGTCGGTTGTGTCCCGTCAAAAGCTTTAATTCGATCGGCCCGCGCTGTCGCCGATATTGGGGAAGCAAGTAAATTTGGGGTTAGCGTTCCTAACGGTACAGAAATTGATTTTTCAGCCGTAATGGCAAGATTGCGGCGGATTAGGGCGGGAATTAGCGATGTTGATTCTGTGGAACGCTACCAGCACACTTTAGGAGTCGATGTTTTCCTAGGTTCCGGTCGCTTTACTAGCAATTCTACCATAGAAGTTGCAGGTCAAACTCTTAAATTCAAAAAAGCAGTAATTACCACAGGCGCAAGGGCGCTAGAACCGCAAATTCCAGGTTTGAAGGAAGCTGGATATTTGACAAATGAAACTGTATTTAACCTCACAGAAAAACCTCAGCGTTTGGCGGTAATTGGCGGTGGGCCGATCGGCTGCGAATTAGCCCAATCTTTTCGGCGCCTGGGTTGCAAAGTCGTGTTGCTGCACAAAAATGCTCAGATTTTGGACAAGGAAGATGTCGATGCTGCTACCATTGTGCAGGAAGCTTTTGTCAGGGAAGATATTCAATTAATTTTAGACTCAAAAATAGAGCGCGTTGAACAAACAAATGCAGGCAAAGTAGTTTATTATCAATCTCAAGGTAAGGAAGCGTCGGTAACGGTAGATGAGATTATTGTCAGCGTAGGGCGATCGCCAAACGTGGAAGGATTGAACCTAGAAACTGTCGGCGTGGAGTACGATACAGAAAAAGGCGTCTTTGTCAACGACAATTTGCAAACAACCAATCCCCGCATTTACGCCGCCGGTGACATTTGTATGAAGGATAAATTTACCCATGCTGCTGATTTTGCCGCCAGAATGGTCATCCAAAACACCCTGTTTTTCGGACGCAAAAAGCTCAGCACTTTGACGATACCTTGGTGTACTTATACTAGCCCAGAGGTGGCGCGCGTCGGAATGGGCGATCGAGAATTGCAAGCCGCGGGGATTGATGTCGATACGTTTTTGATTCCTTTCGATACAGTCGATAGAGCAATTATAGATGGTGAAGATGAAGGTTTTGTGAAAATTCACGTCAAGAAAGGCAGCGATAAAATATTAGGTGCAACTATTGTGGCGCGACACGCGGGAGATATGATTAGCGAGATTACTTTAGCAATGGTAAACAATATTGGTTTAGGAAAAATTGCCAGCGTCATTCATCCGTATCCAACGCAAGCCGATGCGATTCGCAAAGCCGGGGATGCCTACAATCGTACTCGCTTGACTCCCTTTGTGAAAAATTTGTTCAATAAATGGCTGGCTTGGACGCGGTAAAAAATGCCATTATAATTTACGCACAAATTGTATCTAATCTTGTGGGATGGGCTTCTAGCCCGTCCGAAACATAAAAGTTAAAGGTGAAACAAATTATGTATGTTGATGTTTCTTGTGGGATGGGCTTCTAGCCCGTCCCGAATATGCAATTTAAATGTGAAATAGCCTATTTTTCAGTTTCTGTTTCCGTTTCTATTTCAAAGGTAACACCTTCATACAAAAGTGCGATCGCCAACTCAAATTCAATACTTGACAAAGTTACAATCTCTCCAGCACTATAAGAATAGTAAAGCCACATTTTACCCTCACCCCGACAGTAACGTTCAACGGAGATTTTTTCAGAATCAATCAAGATATACTCTTGTAAAGTCGGAATTTTCAGGTAAGCCGTGAATTTTTCATCCCGATCCTTACCACTTGTACCGGGCGAGAGAACTTCCACAATTAGTTTCGGATGTTGAATAAACTTGCGCGCATTCATATCTTCAGGATCGCAACTAACTATCACATCCGGGTAATAGTAACGGCTGCGAGGACTGACTTGCAATTTAACATCTGACACGTTCGCGCGACAACCTCTAGAACGCAGATGAGGGCGCACAGCCGTGTAAAAATTAAGTGCAAGATCGTTATGGGGAATTGTACCGCCAGTCATCGCAAAGACTTCGCCGTTGACATATTCGTAGCGAATGTCTTGTTGCGCTTCCCATTCGAGATATTCCTCGAAGGTCATCCTTGGGGGTTGTTGGGGAATAGCTATCATATTGACAGTTGACAGTTGACAGTTGACAGTTGACAGGTAAAATTTGGATTCAATCTTACTTCGATTGTAGCATCACGGCCAGGGCGATTTATCGCCCGAATCCATCCTTCGTTAAAAATCCCCTTCATCTACTTGAAATACAGTCAATCCCAACGATCGCCACATATCAACCACCTGCTGGCGATCGTCCAATACAAACTTAACATTATATTGCCCTGCAATCTGCTGCCGATAGATTTCCTCCTTCATAATCGCATCCTTCCTCATATCCCCAGTTTTCCGCATATAGAGACCTGCATAATTCACCTCGTATTGCCGCAACCATTGTTCAGTCTGAGGTTGACAGTCATCGGTTCTGCCCGATACTACGATAATATTAACGCTAGACTGCCACTTGCGGATGGTATCTAGGACAGGCTGATTCGGTAAATCGCGATCGCACTTTGAAGCATCAAAAGGATTTCTACCATTGAGAAGCGCTAATGTACCGTCCATATCTACAAGAATTGCATCCGGCAAATCCGGGTTATATTCCGGCGGCGCAACCGGAACCCGCACGTACTTATTGTACATCTTCATTATCACATCTTTACCCACCGAATTAAGTCTTTTCAAATCCCGTTTAATACACTCCTCCACCGGAACTTGCAGGAAAGAATCATTAACTTCAACGATGGCTTTACCCTTAACCAACTCTTTGATATGTTCGATATGCGGCCCGAAATTAGTATCGTCCACAATCACGTGCTTGCCACTTTCCAAAGCCATCAGAATAATCGTATCTCTCAACTGCACAATAAACTTTTCATTCGCCGGAGACCAATGAGAAGCGTGAGCCATTTCTCGAAGTAAATCTTTATTGCTACGCACCCATCTTGCAGGTTCAGACAGCAGCAATTCTCTCGCAAATAGAGATTTTCCAGAAGCAGGTAAGCCGACAAGTACAATAACTCTTTTCATAGTAATGGGTAATGGATAATTGGTAATTTGCAACTTAATTCTTTAGTCCGCGGAGGCGGACTTTGTTTGTGTAGTAGCGGTTTCAACCGCCGATTCTCTGCGAACCTCACAAACCTAAATTGATATAATCTAAACCCAATAACTCCTCTATCTTATGAATCGTAACATCGCGGAGAGCTTCTTTCACTCCCGCAACCCTGCGAGCCCGCAAAGAAAACAAAATCCCAGAATATGGCAAATGTTTGACAGCGAAGGCAAAATCTTTCTGCACTTCGATAGATTCGTGCTGTCGGTAAAGCTCCTCGATTTCTTGAACTAACAATTCATATTTACTCTTAACTTTTTGATACAAGTCAATCCACTCGGGAAAATAAGCTAAAAACTCTTCTCCTTCATTAGTCAAAACAATTTCGATCATCCGCCGCGTCGAAAACCCTTCGCGAAGGTGGGAAATCGCCACATATTGCGGAGACTTAACCTTAACTCGGTTGAAGTTAGCATCGCAGATAATATACCCTTCTAAATCCATTGGATCTAAATGTTGAGCTGCTTCGATAACTTCTTTCCAGCTAGTTAAAGGATACGAATTGACTACTTTCCAGACATATCTGTTTGCCCAGAAAAGGGGATCTGTTTCTCGCAAGGTTTCAGTATTGCGAACCCCGTGCAGCACGATATCATTGTTTTTTTGCTGAACAACTATTCTATTATAAGGTGTCATCAACTCAAAGATAAAACACTCATCGGTTGCTTCCGGTAATTCATAGCCCAATTCTTTCCAGACTTTCCAAAACAGTTCGGCAAAGCTAAATCCAAAACCATTAACTTCACCCGCTGCATCGGGAGTGCCGCTAGATTGCACTCTCCATTCTCCCTGATAAAAATACAGTACAGTCAGAGAACCGTCTAACTTTTCATAAACTTTGGCGTGACTCCAATCAATCGCTGTGGCGTGGCCTTCCCCGTAATTAAAAAATTTGTCGTAGGGATAAGAAACTATTTCCCAGTTTTGAGATGAATCTAAAATAATACCTCGACACTGCTGGACTATTTTTTCGCCCAGCGGGGATTCTATCTGCGAGTATTTCAGGCAGACTAGATGAGGATATTGGCGGTGGCGGGTAACTTTGATATGATAAGTTTCGCACAAAGTTTCTAATCCGTGCTGGCGTAAATACTCTTGCAGTTCCACGTTTGACTCCTAAATTACTCGCCTTCTCTATTTTATCGGAAATTGCATATTTCCGTGCATTTGTAAAGAAAATTTAAACTTGCTTTTTTCCTGAATGCCTGTTGTGGCTTTTGTATTTGGGAGTTGTGTTGTAAATTAAGTGAACACGCTTGGGTGCCAAACTGGACTGTTTCGACATTGAGGACGAAAATAGTGAACAATAAATTATTACTTTTGGCGACTTCTGCGTGCGTATTGACTGCTTTAGTACCTGTATCGCAAGTTTTCGGTGCGGGCAAGTTGCCGCAGATGCTGGCGGAAACAAAGCCTGTTGCTAAAGCTGATGCTGCCGTGCCTGTAAGTGAAATTTTGCCAAAGTTAAAAGGCAAAACGCAAGTACCTATTTTTATCCCCAGCTTGGTTCCTGTTTCGCAGAAACTTTACTATCGAACCCAAAGTAAACCCGACAGCTATATTGTTTCTATGGAGTTTACAGCAGATTGCAAAGGTACGGGCGCTTGCACTTTTGGGGAAATTAGAGGTCAAAAAGGTGGTGAGTTTTCTACTAAAATGGAAGGGGTAACTAAGACATTAAAAACTGTTCAACTTGCGGGCGGAGTGAAAGGAAATTTTCACGACGGTTGCGGGGCTTACTGTACGGCTAATCTTGAGTGGAAAACTCAGGGTTTTATGTATACTCTAGCCATTAGAAATGGAGGTGAAGCAGATTTAATTAAGATTGCAAATTCTGCTATTCAAGCTGGTAAACGCTAAGATAATTTGCGATTTTGTAGAGAAACGAAGCAATTTTAGTCCTGGCGATTGCTTCGTTCCTCGCAATGACAGAGAATATTATATATTTTGGGAGCCTTGAAACCAGTTAAGCTGGGGAAGCAAGAGAGAATGGTTGTGATGTCTACAGGGAAATCAGGATGAGGGGAAAAGGACTATTTTGGGCGATTTTTGCTGGTGTGGTGACTGCTTTGCCGATCGCACTTTTGACGCCCAACTCCGCGCTAGCACGTCCAGAAGTGTCTGTGACAGAAATTCGCTGGTTTAATTATACCTCCAAAGATGGCTGGCAATCCATCCAATTTATTGTGCCCGATCGCAATACTGCACAATCTACCAGCAGCCGCAAGCTGCGCCCCTACGACGTTCATCTTGCCAAGATGTTCGAGATTTCGCGTTTTTTGTGCGATCGCGATCGCACTTCTGAAGGTTACAATTGGTCTTACCAAGCCGAAAATGGCAACATTGACATGGGAATCTTCAAAATTAGCTGCGAGAAAGCCCGTTCCACCGCCATAACTTACGGATTAGGCAAACTCGAAAATACAGTCATTCGCCGCAACTTCGATCAAAAAGACGGCCGCCCTTCTCTTGCAGTTGTAAAATATTCAATTCCCACTCTGAACGTTGCTAAAAATAGAGTTTTACAGTGGAGAGATTATGTCCAAAAGTTTCCCCCAATCCCCAATAAGTCAGGTACAAATCAAGCTAAAACTCGTTTTCCTGTAAGTAACATTTTTGGGCAAATCAAAGGCAAAACACGAGTACCAGTTTTTCTGCCGAGTATGCTTCCTCTATCGGATACTCAGCAACTTGATTTTGATATCAAAGCTGGCTCCCACGGCTACATTGTTGGAATGTATTTCGGCAAAGGATGTCGCGGGGGAGCCTGTACTTTCGGCACAATTGAAGCGAAAAGAGATGAACCGATTTCGCCTCCTTCGCAATTGCCGAGAGATACTTACAGAAGTATTGAATTAGCAGGCGGAATGAAGGGAACTTATTTCAATAGTTGCGGTAATTACTGCATTGCTTCTGTTGAGTGGCAAAGGCTGGGGGTGTTGTATCGAGTAAGTCTCAAAAACGGACGGCAGTCAGATGTTGTTGCGATGGTAAATTCTGCACTTCAAGCAGGACAACGTTAATACTATTTTCGATTTTGTATTAGGTACGTTGTTGCGCTTTAGCGCTCTTTCTTATAGACCAATACGGTTTACTTAAGATGGTCGGAAGAGAGGAACGAAGCATAAGCCCTAGCCCTTTCAGGGCGGCTTCGCCAACGGGCAGGCTTCGCCAACGCAGTATCTATTTTTCATAGGGTTTTACCCCCAGGGCAGTCTTAAGTAAACCGTATTGTCTTATAGACAAGAGAAGAGCGCTAAAGCGCAACAACGTACCTTAATAACCTACATTTGTTTCGCGATCGACACGACATAAAAAGTAACGGGCTACATCAAGAGCATTTTTCATGGTTTTATGACTTTAGTAATTTGATAAATTAACTTTTGATGGTACTCTATTAGCCCGGTTCAGAAGTTCGATCGCAATTACATCGCCCTTTTCCCCTCCTGTCTATATTTCTCTCTCCAAATCCCGCCACCTTTGAGCTAACTCTGCCGCCGGCTTCTACCGCGTTCATCCGCATTAACTCTAGGAAAATCATACATCCTCGGCTGCCTTTGGCTCGAAATGCCGATCGACTCAAGCCACCCAAGCCAACGCAAAATTGGAAACACCCTTAAAGCTCGCTGCTGCCGATCAATATCTGGTATTACTATTTTATCGCCCGAATTGTCCCAACCAGCAATTAAAGTCCCCACCTGCGGTACGCTAGATCAGGTGAATATACTGGCTCATTTCAAGCTATCCTGCGATCGATCTTATGTCCCCAACCACATCTGCCCCTTCCCGAACCGTCCGCATCGGTTCCCGCAAAAGCCAACTCGCCCTCGTTCAAACCCACTGGGTGCAAGCAGAATTACAGAAACGCTTCCCGCAACACACTTTTGAAGTCCACACCATGTCCACCCAAGGGGACATAATTCTTGATGTCGCCCTCGCTAAAATCGGCGACAAAGGACTTTTCACCAAAGAATTAGAAACGGGAATGCTGAACCGTGAAACGGACTTTGCCGTGCATTCCCTCAAAGATTTACCGACCAACTTACCCGAAGGTTTAATATTAGGATGTGTCACCGAACGGGAAAATCCCGCTGACGCCCTGGTAGTTCACTCCAAGCACAAAGACAAGCAACTTGACACCCTCCCCGAAGGTGCAGTAATCGGCACTTCTTCCCTCCGCAGGCTGGCTCAACTGCGGCACCATTTCCCTCATTTTGTATTCAAAGATATTCGCGGCAATCTCAATACTCGACTCGCTAAATTAGATGATGGCGGTTACGACGCGATTATTTTAGCAGTTGCCGGACTCGAAAGATTGGGAATGGGCGATCGCATCCACCAAGTTATCGATCCTGAAATCTCCCTCCACGCCGTCGGACAAGGTGCTTTGGGCATCGAATGCCGCGCCGGAGATCCAGAAATCCTGGAAGTTATTAAAGCTCTCGAACACTCCGAAACCGCCCAAAGATGTCATGCTGAACGCGCATTTCTGCGGGAATTAGAAGGCGGCTGTCAAGTACCCATTGGCGTCAATACCAATATAGAAAACGGTCAATTAACATTAACTGGAATGGTATCCAGTCTCGACGGCCAGCGATTCGTCAAAGATACTGTTTCCGGCGCAGCCGAGACTGCTGAAATGCTGGGAATAGACCTCGCTCACCGCCTGCGCGCCCAGGGAGCGAGTGTTATTTTAGAGGAAATCTTTGTCGAAGTTCAACGCGGTTCATAAATGCGATCGACATCTGTTTTTCACGGCTTTGAGACGCGATTTATCGCATTTGGTAAAATAAAAATAACTGGCGGTTCGCTTTTGTTTTGACAGGTACAATAGCAGTCTGATTGTAGATTTTAGATGGTGATTTTAAATAAAATTGCCAAATTCACAAATATCTGACTAATTTAGGATGCTCCGCAGGATGTTGAGAAGCCCGGTTTATGGATAGATACCTTGCTGTAAAGCCCAGGATTTTTCGTAGCAACTGGGTTTCTTTGCATCAGCCCTATCATTGTCAATATACAATCCAAAATCTCCAATCAAACATCGACAATAAATCAACAACCTATTTCAGGGAAATGCAAAATATGAGCGCTCAGGAAACTCAATTAAAGCTAGAATTGGCAAAAGTTCAGCAACTTTATCGCAAAATGCAGGCAGATCGGAAAGCTTTGCAGCAGCAATTGAAAGAGTTTAAAACTCAGACAGGAAACTTTTCCGATGTCGTCGAGCAAGTCTTGCCTTCCGTAGTTTCAGTTTACGTGATGGATTGGGATACAGGAGAAGAAATTTCTTCCGGGAGCGGCTTTTTTGTATCTCCTGACGTAATTGTCACTAACTATCACGTTATCGAAGATATTGCCGATGAAGATTACTTCTACGAGGAAGATGAAGTCGAACAGGTTTTAGTGGAAACTTACGACGGAAAGTTGAGAATGGCAGAGGTGGTATTTACAGGTAATGCGGAAGAGGATTTAGCATTGCTGTTGATTACTGGTTTTATCATCGATCCGGCAACAGGGGAACAAGTGGAGTCTCCCGAAGAATATCCTCCCCTAGAATTGTCTTTTGATGTCAAAGTGGGCGATCGGGTAATTGCTGTGGGCAATCCTATGGGACAGTTTGCTGCAACTGTAACTCAAGGTATTATTAGTGCAATTCGCGAACCGGAAGAGTATGAGGTGGGCGAGGATGATGAGGATGAGATTGCCGAGGTGAAGGTGTTGCAAACGGATGCGGCGATTAATCCGGCAAATTCGGGCGGGCCCTTGATTAATATGGCCGGTCAAGTGGTTGGGGTGAATACGTGGGGGTTGGAAGATGCTGATACTATTAATTTGGCGATCGCCTCCGTTGCATTGGATGACTTCTTGGCTGGATTTGAAGAAACTTTTGAGGGTGAACCTGATGAGGAATAGTCGCTAGTTGTCGGTAATCTGTGATTCGGGCGATCGCACTTTTTGTGAAAAGATGTGAAAAGGGCGATCGGCTCAAACGACGGTTCAAGCAAATAGTAGGTTTTTTGCGATCGTCTTAGGTTTTGGGAGAGATGTACCGTCTCCCTGATATTCTTCAACTAAAAGCTCTAATACTTTAATCATACATAGCGATCGCCCTTCTCCCAAAAAAGCGATCGCCCTCCCTCCCATACATTCACAGCGATCGCCCTTACACACAAAAAAGCCGTCCTTCTAGCGATGAGTATTGGATATTTATTATGCGGCCTCGGTCAAAGTTCTGACACGCAAAACTTCATTAGACATTAACGGTTCAATTTCCGACTCAGCTAAAGTAATTACAGCTATAGTTTCACCTAAAGCATTAAAAACTTCAAGACTGTAGCCATCCTCATCGGGGTGGGGATGATGCTCAACAATAGTGGCAATATCTCCTCGACAGAGTTTGTACTTGGGTACATCGGTTCGTAATGCTACTCTTTTAAACAAGGGAAATTTCATTTTCATAGCTCCTTATACATCACATTGCCAATTTTTATGCTATATTTGATTGGGGTTCATCTGTTTAATAAAAATAATTAATGTATGAATTTGCGCTTTTATATCGATCCTGAAACTGATTTACCTCATATCTATGAGCATGGAGTTAATGAGGTAGAAGTTGAGGATATACTGAGAAAGCCAGGTGAGGATCGTTTGGGGCGCGAAGGTACGCGGGTAGCTATTGGTCAAACTATAGATGGTCGTTATCTTAAGATAGTTTACGTTCCTGAACCTGAGTCATATAGCGCTTTTGTTATAACAGCGTATGAGTTAACAGGTAAACCTTTGAGTGCTTATAAACGCCGACAACGTGGTAGGTAAATATGGCAACACAAAATCAATTTCCCTTGAGTTGGGATGAAAAACGAGTGCGCCAAACGATCGAACATTACGATCGACAGTCAGAAGATGAAGCAGTAGCAGAAGATGAAGCAGCGTTTGACAATAAAGATCAAGCGTTTGTCCAAATTCCTTTGGAGTTATTACCGTTAGTTAGAGAGTTAATCGCTAAACATTATGCCAGTGTTTAAGACCAGATAAATAAAGGCGATCGCACTTCGCATCCAGAAAGGCGATCGCTCTTTTTTTACCGCAAATTAACGACGAGGAAAGAAGGGCGATCGCCCTTCTTTCCAGAAAGGCGATCGCACTTCCCCAAAAAAGCGATGAGCTTGACAAAAGCGTAAAACAGGTGGTAATCTGAATAAGATGAATATAAATGGAAATTTTAATTATGCCAATTGCACAATTATTTCCTCTGCTTGGTCATTTATCCCGTGTGGATAAATTAAGAGTAATAGAATTTTTGGTTTCTGAGTTAGCAAAAGAAGAAGATTTGGCTAACTTAGAGTCTAAAGATAATTATTTTGAGATGTTGCATAATTCCGATGAAGGAGCACGTCAATTGGCACAGTTTTTAGAGGAACAAAAGCAACTGCAAAATGCTAAATGGTGAAAAATACTCTTTTGCCTCTAAATTCAATCGCTTTGGCGAGGTATCTTATGCGCCTTATTTACCGATAATATTAAGCTATCGAAACCAGTCAATTGAAATGATGGGGTTGCTGGATACTGGGGCAAGCATGAATGTTTTGCCTTATGAAATTGGTTTACAATTAGGGGCTGTTTGGGACGAACAAACCTTTGTTATTTCTTTATCTGGAAATCTGGCAAATATCGAGGCTAGGGCTTTGTTGTTGTCAGGGACAGTCAGCAGGTTTGCACCAGTTAACTTGGCTTTTGCTTGGACTAGACAAAGAAATATGCCCATCATTTTAGGAAGGTTAAATTTTTTGGCAGAGTTTGATGTTTGTTTTTATGTATCTGAACTAGGATTTGAAATTGCACCTAAGCAATCTCACTAATAGGTGGTTATAAGGGGTCGCCCTTCCACACAAAAGAGCGATCGCCTCATAATATCTTTAGGGGCGATCGCTCTTTTTTGAAAGGGCATGAAAAGAGCGATCGCGAATTAGAAGGGTAAAGGAATCGGAATCGGAACGCGATTACGAATTTCTTGTTCAACTCGTTGCTTAACTTCGTTTTTAAGGATGTTAGCAGCAACACTGGCAAGGCTGACATCGCCACTGGCCGCCACATCAAATAAACATCCTTCTAGGCGTTCGTTTGGTACTTCAGCTTTACGACAAGTTTCTTCCGCAAGTTGTACGGCTTGGGGGGCAAGCATCCGCAAGATTACAAAACCATTAGGAAAGGATTTTTTCGTGAAGCTATCGGTATTTTTGCCAGCGGGATAATCAAACAGCGATTCTGTTTGGGAAATCCGCCAACTATCGCCAAATTGCCGATGAATGGAGTCTAAAAAAGCTTCGGTCAGTGGGTCGAGTGGAATAGGAATCCAGCGGCTAACATCAAAGTTACTTAATACTGAGCGGGCAATGTTCATCGCTTCTTTATTTTCTGCAATGACGCGACCATCACGAGTCATAAAGTCGTCTGAGAGGTTGCCATTGAAGTTGCCGAGTAAACCTTCAAGTTGACCGCGATCGCCTTCGGTTACGCCCGGTGTCACTTCAACAAGCTTGTTAAAAATCTTCACGGTTACTTGTTCACCACTGGGCCACTGCACGAGGTAGCTGCCACTGCCTGTGCGAGCAACAAACCCACCACCTGATAGGTTTTGTTTTTCCCCTGAGATGGTTTTGCCGTTAACGCGCAAGGGATCTTGGGTGTTGTTATCAGGGAAATCTTGGGAATAGATGGCGACGCGATCGTTGCCAACTCGCATAGCGGCGGCGATATTTATTCCCAGGGATGAGCTCGATCCATAGGGAGCTTCACGAACTTGTACCTCGAATCGTTTGTCTTTCGATCGGGTTAGGACAAATTCACCCATTGCGTGGTGATCGTATTTTTGACCGTCAAAGCTTGTGAGATGTGGATCGCCCCAGGATGAGGCATTGCCAATGACTTTACCTTCTATCGTGCCCAGTGCTTCACGAGCCGCAGCAGAAGCAGTATCCTCAGAACGATTTCTAGCGGCTTGTTCCCCAAGTCCAGAATAGTCTCCATTTCTTTCCCTGGAATAAGTTGATGCAGCAGATAATGCCGCAGTTTGAGCCGCGTCATCTACGGGATTTCCCATCTCTGATGCGTTGGCATTTCCTGATCCCAAAGCAGCAATTCCGCCAACACCAACGGCCACACCAGCAATAGTATTTTTTTGTGTCCCCACATTATTCAGGATCGATTGCATTGAATCTCCTATTTTCTTGACACCTCCCTGTAATAAATCTATCTGTTGAGGTGCCTGATCCTGACCTAATTGAATTGCTTGCTCCTCTCTAGATGTACCCGTATTCGAGTTATTGTTGCGTCTTTGATTACCGTTCCCTCCTGAGCCATTGTTCCCTCCTCGATTACCGTTTTGTGATGGATTATTGTTTGGATTATTTGGCCCTTTTCCACCGAATCCAGACTTGGGAGTATCTGGATTTTCCCGAGTGAAATAATCAACCTCATTTCCTGTTTGCAACATTGCTTCAGCTTGATTAGCTGTTGAATTTGCTCTTTCTGCACCGGATGCAAAATTATCAAAATTTGGGTTGGCACCCCATTTCGCTTTATAATTAGGTATACCACCAGCAAGCAGAAAAACTTCTTGTTTCTTCCCGATCTCTAGCTTACTCTTATTAATGTTACTAGCAAGCAGAAAAACTTCTTCTTTATTGCTAGTTTTTCTCTGTCTATTATTTCTTACAGGATACTTTGATTGACTTAATTTTGAAAGAAAAAAGTAAATCACCTGAGAATTTTGTTTTTCAACCTTGTCTGCACTACCCAAAAAAAGAGTGAAATCTTTGTTCGGAAAAAGCTTAATCTTCATATCGTCATCTGCAAAATCTACCTCAAGCATTTGCTCAAAAGGAACCGTACTGTTGTTGAGTACCGGATATTGAATTTCAGATCTACAATTAGAAGAACATTTGTCAATCTTCAAAGCTCCCTCAACCACTGAAAACCTCATAAACTTCCCAACCACCAAACCTGAAAAATCTGGTTGATAACTTCCAGCATATAGCCATATACCTTCTAAGTTAGGTACTTGTGTGGTGACGGTTGTCTGTCCCGTTGGGTTATCAAAATCAGGACGCAATGGCTGATTCGGCCCCGGATCTTGAGGAAACGGTGGCGCCTGCGGATTACTCCCAGGCCGCACACTCGGTGCATCATCAAATTCTCCCGGATCTCGCACCAACCAATCCCCAATATTCCTTTCCACAGCAGGCGGAGTCGCCGCCACCACGCGATCGGACGAATTAACTAAATTCACCGTGCAAATAGTAGAATTAAAACTAAAAACCGTACAAAGTGCAGCCGATAAAGCCCGATTGACAAACGTACCAGGAGCCAGCAAAGCACTCATTAAAACAGCAATAAAACTGACAATACCCAGAGCAAAAAGACGAATACGACGCATAATTTACCTCACGTAAACAATTAACTAAACATCCGCATTCCGATCAATCTTGTAGGGGCGGGTTCGCCAAGATATTTGACACCCATCGACAAATTCGTCAACCCGCCCCCACCCCACGCAAAAATTAAAGAATTAATTGAATTTAACGGTGTGGGGGATGTTATTCGGGTTTATTCGTTGGGTGGGGGCGGGTTTATCAAGATTATCTGTGGGTGACAAAATTCATCGGCGAACCCACCCCTACGAATTTTATTCATGTTTTATTATCAATTTCATCCCTCATTTTGCCACCTCAATAAAAGCGATCGCCCTCACGCCCTAAAACGGCAAAATCCTCCGAATACCCCGTTGAATCACATCTTTAACAATATTTTTACCAAAATCTCCAAACCAACCCTGAGCCTCCCCAGGCTTTACCTCTTCCGCATCCACATTAGCTGGCGGTTTATTATCAATTTTAAAAGCAGATTTATCTATCCCCACCTGCGACATCATCCCCACAAAAGTATTAATCGGAATCGCTGAATTAAACCCCGTTTTCGCCTCTCCCGTATTTTGTCCACTCTCATTTTGAACTGCTATAAGACCGTCAGTATCTCCCTGTCCGTGAATACCAATCACTCGACCACTAACATCAAAAACAGGCCCGCCACTCATTCCCCGCCGCGTCACCGCAGCATAACGCATCGTATATCCTTGATCGTTACTTGACCGGACATTAGTAACTTGCCCATTGGTAAACTGATATTCTCGTTCTTGACTCCCCACACCCGCAGGTAAAGGATATCCCGAAATATAAACCCCCGATCCAATCGTTGCTTCATCGGAATTGCTAATCGGTGCAACGGAATATTCTTCGTCACTTTCAAATACCACAACTGCTAAATCCGGCCCGCTCTCATTATTCCGCAAACCCTTGACATCCGTCACCTTATGCTCTTTCCCCTTAGAAGTCCGAATCATAAATTCAGTATTAGGATTTTTCACGACATGATTTGCCGTTAGCACCGTGTATGTTTTACCTTTCTTAGTAATAATTACTCCAGAACCACTATCTCCTGGACTCAGGATATTGTTGATCTGTACTGTAGTGGGAACTGCTATTTGAGCGACTTCTTTAGCAGTTTTTGCCATGACAGGCTGGCTAATCATAATTGCTGCAACTGTTGCGGTTCCTGCTACGATCGCCGGAACATAATTAAAACGAGAAACTCCGAAATTCATAAATAACTCCCTTGATAATCTGAAACAAAATGTCAAATAATGGCGTACAAGTTCTAAATTTTGTAGGGCAATCCCTCCGTGGTTGCCCCAAATTTCGGGGATTTTGTAGGGGCAATCCCCCCGTGGTTGCCCCTAATTTAAGGGCGCGCACGGGGGCACCGCCCCTACAAAGAAACTCGCGCATAACGCAAATAGGTACTAATCGGAATTCCCCAACTAGAATTAACCATGAGTTCCAACATTGCTCCCGATGGCTCAGTTCCATCCTCAAAGGCATAAATTCCAAAATCTGGATCGCCGTTCTTCATCCGACCATTAATCCCAATTAAAAGCCCCCGATCGTTAAAAATTGGCCCGCCGCTCATCCCTACAGCAATATCATTTGTGTATCCCAAACGATATCCTTGAGCGAGGGATTTTGGCGGCAGCACCGATACAGCACCTTGGGTAAATCTAAATGCCCGAATTCCTTGCTCGAAAGTAGTTGTTAAACTGCGGCCCCGATACATCGGAAATCCGGCGGCAAATACGGGTTCTCCTACTCTTAATAAATCAGTGCTAATTTGGGCGACTTGATAGGTGTTGGAACTGCGAAATTGGACGATCGCCAAATCCGCATTTCCCAACTGTCTCGGAGCACCCAGCAGCCGATAACGCTCACCGTCCGGGGCGATCGCGGTATGCTGCTGGCTGAAACCGACAACGTGCCAATTTGTCAGCACCGTGTAAACTTGACCCTGCCGCTGGACGATCGCCCCGGAACCTGAAGCATCAGGCGTTAAAATACGTACCGTCGTTAGCTTTGCCAACCTTTCAACACCAGCATTTTGAGCATCAGTAACGGGAGAATTTGCGCTAACTGGTTGGGCAATAACGCTGCAACTAGCTGGAAAAATACTCAGCACAACCGCACAAACTCCCGTCAGTCCCAGTCTTCGCAAATTCATCACCTTAAAGCTCCCGCGATCCGGCACCAGTGCTCGGTTGGGCGGGGGCTACTCGCGGTTGCCCTGATGCGGGTTTTGGCGCAGCTACGGGCGCGATCGTACTTCCCTCGTCCCCCAACCTGCCGCTGACATCAATGAACGGAATACTGTCTTTGCTTTCAGACAGAGAAGGCGCACCCGCTTGTCCCTCCCGCCAAGCCAAGAGATTATTCAGTGTTTTCACTGCATCTTGATTCGGTTTCAGTGTAAATATCAATCCTTGGCAGCGGCCATTTACTTGGCTGGCAGTGCAAACCACTCGCTGTCCGTTCATTAGCCCTACAGTGATGAACTTAAGCTCTTTGTTACTGCGGAAAGTTTCCAGGCGACTGCTCACCTCGCGACAACGAGTCGCAGGATCGTACCCAGCACCGGAGAAATCATTAGAAACCCACCGAATCCAAGGTTCTCGATTTCCCTGTACGTTTTGATACATCGTAATCGGCACACCGCTTGAATTGTCGCACCAAAAACCGCGCTGTCCCGGTGCCGGTTGACTTTGAGCGGGTTTAGCGCTTAAAGATACGCTGCTAAGGGCGATCGCGATCGCCCCTACTGTCAAAGCAGTCATTGATTGCCATTTGCTCATGATTATTAACTTCTCTCAAAAAACTAATTATTTGCCAATAAACAACAAGCCGGAAAAGTGACAAATGCGATCGCACGGATCGCCTGCTGCCATTTCCCCAGCCCCGCGAAACTCACATCCGTCACAGACTAGGTTTTATGTCACCTATATTCAGTTGATTCAAACTTTAATGCTGTCAGCCCTCACAGCCGTACAGCCTAGATGCACTTTAGGGTTGAAAAACCCTAAAATGATATTTTACATCATTCTCTTCTATTTATCAATACCCCAATGCAAAAATTTTATTAGCGATCGCCCTCGGTTGAAAAACCCCATTTATTTAGCAGATCCCGGTAAGGAAACAGCAATGCCACGTCCCTACAGATATCGCGTAAAATCTAGCTGTTAGCGTGTTTAACCTGACGGATTAGCGTAATAGCCCGATCGCACTTTACCTTCTCGACTTCCACTCCTCAACATCTTCATCAGTAATAAAATACCGATAATGAGTCGAACCCTTAACAGTAGTTACCCGAATCAAATTTTTCTTCTCCCTCTCACTCTCAATAGTCACCTCTCCAAACCCAGTTTTTTCCCAAGTTTCCGACAGAATGTCCTCGATTTTATCAAAAACCAGATTAATCGGATTATCCCTACTTTCTCGCCCCGATCGCATATCTGTTTCCACCTTCTGACTGGACTTAGATTTACTATTACTGTCTCCCGCTTTCTCAGCCCGATCGCCCGCAGCATCATTTGACACAAACCCCATAGCTTTTTCCTCCCCAAACTTCAGCTTCTATAGGTGTTTAGGAAAAAGCCTTCTGTTTTTACCAGAAAGAATTGGTTGAAAGCCCGCCCGTCGGAGCGGGAGAAATTAAAATCAGACTATTCATTACCCCAATCCTCTTCCTTCTAGGTAGAGGTCGCTCTCAAACTGTCAACTGTCAACTGTTGAAGCATATTGGCAAGTTTTGCAACAATAATTTACACCATCGCCCCCAGCGCCATTCATACATAGTCAGGTACAATACGTGCGATCGCAATCAGTACGTCCGCCATTAGCAATTCCCAGTATTTGTATCGGAATTATCAAAACATATCTTATCTACCAGAAACTCCATACTTCCTACCTCTAAGGTCGATTTGAGACTAGAGATTTGAGACAAGAAATTTGAGATTTCCTTCACAGCCTCTACTAAATGCTTGAACCGAGCACTAAAAAAATTGCTTAACCATCGACAATAGAGATTTATACTTGTTTTTTGGACGGCACGTTAACATTGTGTCCCTCGCCATTTAAACTTGATCTAGCCTAACTATCCCAAGGAACACAAAAAAATAATGCGAATTTTATTTGTATCCGCCGAAGCAGCACCCCTAGCCAAAGTGGGCGGTATGGGCGATGTCGTCGGCGCTTTGCCTAAATTTCTGCGCCGCATGGGTCACGATGTCCGCATCTTCATGCCCTACTACGGCTTCGTCCCCGACAAAATGGACGTTCCCAAAAAACCTGTTTGGAATGGGGCGGCCATGTTCCAAAGCTTCTCCGTCTTTGAAACTCTTTTGCCGGGAACCGATGTACCTTTATACTTATTGCAACATCCATCTTTCTTACCACGCCGGGTTTACGGCGGCGTCGATGAAGATTGGCGGTTCACTTTCTTTGCCAATGCTGCCGCTGAATTTGCCTGGAATCACTGGAAACCACAAATTATGCACTGTCACGACTGGCATACGGGGATGATACCTGTTTGGATGAAGCAAGACCCCGATATCAGCACAGTTTTTACTATTCACAATTTAGCTTATCAAGGGCCGTGGCGCTGGCGTTTGGATCAGATGACTTGGTGCCCTTGGTATATGCAAGGTCACAATACAATGGCTGCGGCTGTACAGTTTGCCGATCGCGTAAATACAGTTTCGCCCACCTACGCCGAACAAATCAAAACCCCAGCCTATGGGGAAACTTTGGAAGGTTTGCTATCTTTCCTCGGCGGCAAAGTATCAGGTATTTTGAACGGAATTGATACAGAATCTTACAACCCAGAAACTGACAAGTACCTCCACCAACAATTCAGTGTTGATACTATTGACAAGCGCCCAGTTAACAAAATTGCGCTGCAAGAAGAAGTCGGTTTGGAAGTCAATAAAAATGCCCTGTTAATCGGCATGGTGACGCGGCTGGTAGAACAGAAGGGGCTGGATTTGATCATTCAAATGCTCGATCGCTTCATGGCCTATACCGACGCTCAGTTTATTGTACTCGGAACTGGCGATCGCTACTACGAAACCCAACTCTGGCAAATGACCGCCCGCTATCCCGGCCGGATGTCCACCCAATTACTCTACAACGACGCCCTCTCCCGCCGCATTTACGCAGGCTGCGACACCTTCCTGATGCCCAGCCGTTTCGAGCCCTGCGGCATCAGCCAAATGCTCGCCCTCCGCTACGGTTGCGTCCCAATGGTGCGCCGCACCGGCGGTTTAGTCGATACCGTATCTCACAACGACCCGATTAATGATACCGGCACAGGTTACTGTTTCGATCGCTACGAACCCCTCGACTTATTCACCTGCATGATCCGAACATGGGAAGGTTTCCGCTACAAAGATAAGTGGAAAGAACTGCAAAAGCGCGGCATGAAAGAAGATTTTGGCTGGGACATTTCTGCCAGAAAATATGTCAACTTGTACAGCGAAATTCTCGGCATCTCACCAGACGAAATCGCACCGGAACCGGAAACCGAATTAATCATTGGTAAAGGTTAATCTCTTTCTTTGTAGGGTGCGTCAGGCGTTATTGTCGCTTTAATGAGTAGGATATTTGCTGACGCACTCGAAAACGTGTCATTGCGAGGCACGAAGCAATCTCTCTTACCCTGCGATTGCTTCGTGCCTCGCAATGACATCATCTAAATTTCTATTCTTCCTTCTTCCTTCTTCCTTCTTCCTTCTTCCTTCTACTCAATTAATCAACAAATAAATCGAGAGGTAAATGACCGTAAGTCCCGCTAACTCCATCTTCCGAGGAAAATTGGCACGATACTAACACGCCCCGATAAGTTCCAGGATAGCCATCAACATAATATGAACCCTTCAAAGTATTGAACTTAATATAAACCGAACCACTAAATGCAGCAAAAGCACTTGGATCTAAAACAGCATCATATCCCAAAGCCTTCAAATAAGTTGCTAAAGCTGCAAAACCCTCATCCGTCGAAGTCGCGCAAACTCCAAGCATTTGGTAATCCGACAAACTTGCTACCAGCAAAATCGCTTCACGCAGCGCCTGTTTTTCCAGTGGCGATGCTACAGATTGCATATCCAGACAAGTAAAATCCTTGAGGATTTGCTGTGCTGCTTCTACAGTTAGGGTAGTCGGGTTGTGAGTAGACATCAATTGCTCTGATATTTCCAAAAAGTACGATCGACACTCGGGTACTCGTCAGTCGATTTTAGATTTTAGATTTTAGATTTTAGATTGACTCCATAGATGAATCTGGGAGATCCAACCAAAGTCTAAATTTGGGGAATCTTTACGACTCCTGTCAAGGGCTTGCATCCCTATCCAGGTGAGGTCAACGGATTTCTGCCATTGCAACCCTCGATCGACAGCCGTAACACTCGCGCCAGCCCCGATTATAACGCATTTTGGGTTCTCGGAAGCATTTTGGGCGATCGGCTTACGGCATCCACACTCTACCTAGATTCCAAAGAAATACCAAAAAAAATGTCAAGTTAGCTGAATTTGCCTCTATTAATGGTAGAGGTAAAAAGCACACAACTTGGTAAAGAAAGTATGAGCTTCGAGCAATTGTTAGAAAACATAAAATTCCTGGAAAATTTTCTTTTTAGACTGCTACACAAAGTCAAACTGATTTACTTATTGGTGATATTTGCCATCAGTATAGGTATTTCTGGCTGGACAGTAGAATCTAACTTCACCAGAATCCCTATAATCGGTTTTCACAACATTGTAGACACTCGCAATCCCGCCGACTTACCACCTCGGAGGCTCGCTTTTCCCACTAACTACACCAAACAAGACTTGTCAGTATTTTTAGAATATCTAATTAAAGAAAACTATTGGTTTTTATCATCTCAAGACTTGTACGTATACTTTATTGACAAGTCGCAGCCAATACCCGCTAAAAATCTCGGTCAAAAACCAATCATGATAACCTTTGACGACGGCTACAAAGGCGTTCATGAAAATGCACTTCCAATATTAGAAAAGTTGTCTGTAACCAACAAAGAAAAGGGTAAATTTGTGTTATTTGTCAACCCTCACTTTTTAGGTATTGATATGGGCAAAGATTTTTTAGCACACACTACTTGCAACGATTTAAGAGATGGATATCAAAAAGGTTTTTATGACATTCAGTCACACGGTTTTACTCACAAAGACTTAACTAAGGTGAGCGGAAAAGAATTAGAATTTGAAATTGCAAAATCTAAGTTAGAGTTGAGAAAATGTCTGGGGGATTTAGACAAAAATAAAGTTATCGGCGCTCACATCGCCTATCCCTACGGCGCATCAGACTCGGAAGTGGAAGATATTTTGCCTAAATATCATTTAAGTGGCTTTTTGTACAATGACCATTTATTTAGAGTAAACCGACTGGAAAATAACTACCGCATCTCTCGCATCACTGTCGATAAAAATACGTCGCCTACAGATTTAATTAGGATAGCCAAAAGAGCTTCTACTTTGAGAAAGAAAGAGTGGCTTTAGGCAGCATTTCGGGTTTTTATATCTCTTTGATTGGGCGAGTTGATGTATCCCCAGAGCCACTGAGGCGCGCGTCTATTGTGTCATCTGGAAAACAAACTATAGCGGTTCTTAATCGTGGTTAGGTATCCCCGATGCCCTGTTTGGCCGATGCCCCATGCCCATGAGTACCTCATCTTTCTGAGAAAGGCTATAGTAGTTTTTATCGGTGTTTTCACGTTTAGATCAGTCCGCGTTTTTTCAGCTTTGCTAGCGCATCTTCAGCCGCATTTTTCTCAGCATCTTTCTTGCTTTTACCTTTACCTTCTCCATAGGATTTGTCTCCAACATAAACTTTAGCGAGAAATTCGGGCTGATGGGGCGTTCCTCCTGCTTGGACTGTCACGTATTTGGGCGGAGTCGTGTCACCGTTGGCTTGTACCCATTCTTGAAAGCGGTTTTTCGAGTCTACAGTCGATCGCGTTTCCACCACATTGTCGGGAACAGAATCAAACATTTGCCATACAAACTCACGAACTTTGTCCATATTTTCGGTGTCGAGATAGTAAGCGCCAATGAATGCTTCAAAGGTGCTGCTGAGCAAATTTGGATTAGTAATTCCACCTTCTCGATAAGCTCCTTTGCCGAGCCGCATTTTTAAGTCTAAACTGATTTCAGTAGCAAATCTGGCTAATTGTTTTTCATCTACCAATGCAGAACGTCGGCGAGTCATTTGATCTTCTCCCATTTCTGGGTGACGCTGATAGAGATATTCGCCGCTGAGAAATGTCAGCAAAGCATCGCCGAGAAATTCTAAGCGTTCGTTGTCTGCTTCGCGGAATGTGGGGTTTTCGTTGACGTAGGAACGGTGGGTTAGTGCTTGGCGCAGCAGTTTTTCATTGTTGAATTGGGGAATCGTTATTTGGAGTTCTTGTGTTTGATTAGTTGATGGCATGGGAGTTTGATAATTGTTATTGATTTTGGAGTTTCTTGTTGTTATGTTGGCGGACATGAAAGAGCCGCAGATGGCGGTTGGTTTGGAGAATTTAGTTTATCAAATAAACTAGATTTTTGCTATCTGCGGCGGGGTAAATGTCGAGGTTGTTTATGCTGTGACTTTGTAAGTCTCGATCGACTTTGGCAATTCATCGATCAAGTAAAATCTATCTGCAAGCTTTTTGAGATTGTGACTATCATTACCTTTGCGGGCAACAATTATTACCTTCTTCCCCTTTTCATGCAGCTTCTGAATCAAAATCTCACCGTAGCCGTCTCCAGAGACAATAATAAATGTGTGTGGGTATAGGCTACTTGAAGCCTCACTAAAGCAGTCTGCTGACAAATGAAAGTCTACAGCATTTTTAATGTTTTGGGATACATGAAAACATTCAAAATTTTGAGAGCGCAAATTTACTTGTGCTGCCTTATTTTGTTGTTGCCAATTATCGTAAACTTTGCGGTTAACTACATATCCAAATTTATTAGCCAAGAGCAATAAATCTGGGGATATTTTTAAGGTTGGGATGTTTTGATAATCCCAATAAATGGAAACTAAAGCTTGCTGTTGGTAGATTAATCCATTTGAGGTTCGATGAGTGTCCATTTGAGTAATTCCTAAAATTTGGTGGGCTGGACAGCCTCGACATATCGCGCATCTAGCATTAATGGAGTTTTGTCTGTGGATTTGCTCAAAAATGAACATCTCGGCACAAGACAATCTGTTACCATAAAACACTTTGATTTTGTAGGGATTTGATTAGCGTCTTAGCTACAGGGTTGATAGAACTGTAACGAGCTTAGTAGCAGCCCGTTGAAGGGAAATCTAACTCTATAATGTTTCGATTTATGTCAAAATTGTAAGTAACCGGGGAAAATTAATTACATAAAGACTCTTTACGCTTGTAATGGTTTCAGGCGAAATGCCGTGTAATTAATTCTGCACAACTACTTATTAACTTGTTAAAACGACATTAGACTTAATTTCCGCTCAACGGGATTCTAGAAACTTGCTACAGTTCTATCAACCGTGCAGCTAAGACGACTCAATCAACATTCCTTAATTTTGAATGCGATATTTAGTTTTAGCTCTGCCTTTAATCTAGCTTTTTGAATTTTTGATGTCAAGTATTTAGTAAAAATTATTTTTCTGACATTCTTAGACCTCTGAGCAATATTTTCGTGAACCTGACACCGATCGCAAGTTACGCGCTTGCGACAAGAGTGAAACCCCGTTTCTACGAGATTTGGCGACTACTCACAGAACATATCGGGAGAAACCCGGTTTCTCACCCCCGTGCGATCGCCCACAAGCCCCTCTACACGTCGATTCATCCTGCTGACAAGCAGCATTTGAAAAATAAATGTAAAAATATGTTGCAATGTTTCTTTCGCTATGTTAAGTTTAGTTACATAAGGTTGAAATACAACGAGGTTTATGGTCATGGAAAACAAAGACGCAAAAGTAGGCTTCACCGAGTTCGCTGAAACCTGGAACGGTCGTTTGGCAATGCTAGGCTTTGCGATCGGCTTAGCTACCGAATTCCTCACCGGTCAAGGCATTCTCTCTCAAATCGGTTTGATGTAATCAGCTTAACTCCATACAAGAGCTGTAATTTGTGGGGGCGATCGACCCCCTTACAAGTGCGATCGCCCGCACGCAAATAAGTCCCTTCACTCACAGTGAAGGGACTTTTGCATTTTTTATTAAAAATTCAAACCGATGGCACAATCAAAAAACTTTTTCGTCTCAATATTTATCGTCAGTCAAACTCGATCTTTCCTAAGCAATTCCTACTGAATCCAAAATTCTCGCTTTAGGAGTCAAAGCCGGAAGCTTAACCAAACCTTCCTGTTTGTGAGTCCGCAGGCTTTTACCTAAAATCATCTCCGACAGATCCGGCATTTCCTGCCAGCAGCGCGAGCAGAACCAATAAACGCGATTGTGGCGAGCGTGGCGTAACAATTGAGAGGAGCAACAAGGGCAACTATTCATGATATTTTAAACCTTCTTTAAGATATGGATCGATAAACCAATTGATTACAGAGATTGAGGAATGCCGCTGTATCTCTACTCCAGGCACAACAATAAAAAAGCTCTTTTCACTCCAAACTTTGAGCGTCTGACAAGTAGCACTTTTGGATGCCCAACAGCAACACCACAATTAGAACCTGAACGCCCCAAGGAGCCCAAGAGAAACCCCAAATAAAACAACCCAGTCCGGCCAAAGCCACAAGAACAAAAATATCT
This sequence comes from Microcoleus sp. PH2017_09_SFU_O_A, assembly GCF_020738625.1. Taxonomy (NCBI): domain Bacteria; kingdom Bacillati; phylum Cyanobacteriota; class Cyanophyceae; order Oscillatoriales; family Microcoleaceae; genus Microcoleus; species Microcoleus sp. PH2017_09_SFU_O_A. The sequence continues at coordinate 20,010 of NZ_JAEQCF010000042.1, read as the reverse complement.
TGAGAGGTTTGCCAGTAAATCCAGACGGCTGCCAGAGAAACTATCAGTAGCAAAATGTAAGCTGAGGGCATAGTCGTCTTCTCCCAAGGTTTTGGCAAACAGTCAGGATCGATTCCTGACGATGTGCTTAAATTAAAACTTAAACCTGAAGAACTTATGAAGATAAGTAAGTTGTTACAAAAAAAAATATAATTCTGCCCGATTATATTCAGCATAAAAACCGAGCAGAAATAATTTGTTTTTTTGGTTAGAGATTTCACAGATTTTAAGGCGCACAATCGACCTATGCTTCCTGCCAGCCCAGAGCTTCAGCCACCTGAGCAGCCAAAGCCATCGGTTCAAAAGGCTTAGCAATCACACTCACTACCCCCAAATCTGCGAACATCCGCCTGTCGCTAGCGAGAGCCTTAGCCGTCAATAAAATTACCGGAATGTGCTGGGTAGCATGATTAGCTTGTAACTGTTTAAAAGTAGTAGGCCCGTCTTGGTCGGGCATCATCACGTCGAGGAGAATAGCATCAGGCTGTTCGGCAAGAGCCTTAGCCATACCCTCGCGACCAGAACTTGCGGTCAGGACTTCCCAGCCCCCCACCACCTCAAGACTGACTTGAGCCACTTCCCGAATATCTTCGGCATCGTCAATAACCAAGATGCGTTTGGCAGTCAAAATTAACATCTTTTTTAAGAATCAGAACTGATCACAGACTAGAGGCGAAATGTGAATGTTTTGTAAAGCAAACTTTTTTACCGATCGGACTTTACAGTAAAGCTGCAAAACTGTACAGAAGAATGAAGTTCGGCAACGAGCAATGTACGGGATGTAACGGATGGAAGGAAGAAGGAAATCTTTCCTTCTTCCTCGCGATAGAAGCTATCTAGCGCAAGGGTTTCAGCAATTAAGAACGTCCTAACCGCCTTGGCCGTTGCTATACAACGGAGTCCCCAAAAATCCGCTGTTCGATCGACAATCGCGATTTTGCCCGTCCCTGCCTGTATAATCCGTCTTTGCCAAAAATGACTGGCCCGGACGCACTTCAGACGCCTCGAAAGCTGGTTTTTTAGCGTTTCTGCTGCCTGCAACCCAGTCTTTTGGTAAAAAAGCCTGGTTTCTGCATCCAGGATGGTATGAAAATTTTTGCATTAATATTTTTTCATGAGTAATGGCGAATGCAATCTACCTAATGGGGAATATCATCTGCCGAATACATAAGTGCCTTTCGTTAACCTTCTCCCTCCCCCATAACTGGCAGACGTAAGAAAAAAGTGCTGCCCTCCCCCAAAATGCTCTCCACCCAAATCCGGCCCCCGTGCTGCTGCACGATACTGCGACAAATAGCCAGCCCTAAACCAGTACCTCCCTTTTGGCGACAATCAGAAGCATCAACCTGTTGAAAGCGCTCAAAGACCATCTCTAGCTTGTCCGCCGGAATGCCGCGTCCTTGGTCTTTAACCGCAATCAGGATTTCCGAACTCACGGGTAAGTGCGGATTGGTGGCAGTCTCGGGAGACAACAAACAAGGAGACGACACTGACTTCAACTCAGCTTTTTCTGCCAAATCCGGATGCTCGATCGACTCACCGCTCAGCCAAATCGTAGCACCTGCGGGCGAAAATTTTATAGCATTGCTGAGCAAATTTGTCAATGCCTGAATTAGCCGATCGGGAACAGCGAGCAATTGCGCCCTCACAGGTCTCACAGACAGAGTAACTCCTGCCTGCTGGGCCATTCCCTGCATCTCGTCAGCCGCCTGCAACATCAGATCCGCGACATTGCAAGTTTGTTTGATGGCAGTGCTGTAATTAGAATCCATGCGCTCTAAATCCAGGATGTCGTTGATCAAGCGCACTAACCGGTCAGTATTAGCTATCGCAATCTCCAGCATCCGCTTGGCTTTCTGGGGGTGAGCCTCAAGCAGGCCGCTGTTGAGGAGACCGAGTGCCCCGTGAATCGAAGTCATGGGCGTCCGCAGTTCGTGGCTGATAACAGATATGAATTCATCTTTCATGTGCTCGACCGCAAGCTGATCGGTGATATCTTTAAAAGTCACCACAGCGCCAATAATTTCGCCTTGTTCTCGCATCGGAGCGACAACGTACTCAACTGGAAAACTGCTGCCGTCTTGCCGACAAAAAACCTCATCCGTGACACGCCGAACCTCTCCGTCTCTCAAGGTGTCTAAAATTTGAGAACATACTGGGTTCGAGAGTTTTCCCGTGGTTGGTGTGGCGCCCTCGGGGGCAAGTTGAGAGCCGGAATTGATATCTGTTGCAGGTGACATTTGCTCGTTAGCGCAGCCCTCGAAGAGGATCGCCTTCGAGCATTCTGCCTGCGAACGGTGTAAGCTTTCAGACAAAGGTCGATCGATCCATTGCTTCGATTCGCAACCAGCCATTCTCACCGCCGCCGGATTGACAAAAGTTACTTTTCCCTGTTTGTCCAACCCGCAAATTCCTTCTGCTGCGGAGAACAAAATCATTTCTGTTTGGTGGCGGAGTTGTTCGAGAGCTTTTTGAACTCGCTTGCTATCGGTGATGTCGCGAGCGATAGTTGAAATGCCCGTTACTGCTCCTGTGGCGTCTTTAATCGGAGAAATCGTCAGAGACACATCTATCTGTTCGCCGTCTTTACGCAAGTGTACGGTTTCGTAATGGTCGATCGTAGTTCCAGCCCGAATATTTTCCAGAATTTGGGGGATTTCCTTGGGGCGTTCGGGAATTGCTAAAATCTCGATCGACTGTCCCTTGACTTCCTGCGCGCAGTAGCCGTAAATCTTCTCGGCTCCTGCATTCCAGCTCTGAATTGTCCCGGCGAGGGTTTTGCCCACGATGCCGTCGTCGGAAGACTCGACAATCGACGCCAAGCGCACGAGTTCATCTCTAGCTTGCTTGTATTCAGTAATGTCGCGGCCCAGTATCACGATACTTTTACGTCTGCCGTCGGCATGAAATACGGGTACTTTAATTACATCGTAGATTTTTACAGTACCGTTCGATCGGGGAACCACTTCTTCTCCCCTACAAAGAGTACCTTTTTCCCACGCTGCTCGATCGCTCACCTCGCAAGCCTGTAGAGCCTCCCCGTAAAAACTGCTGAGTTTTCCTAACTGAGTATCTGTGAGGCTCCGGTAGTTATCTGCTGATAGCTCAAACAATTCCAATATTGCTTGATTTGCCTCCTGCCACCTGCCCTCGCCATCTTTAAAGCAGACAATATCTGGCATGGCATTCATCAGCGATTCGAGATAGGAGTTTTCTTGGAGTGCAGCTTCTACCTCTCCCCGCTTGGCGATTTCCCGTTGCAAATTTTCGTTTGCCGTTTGCAGCGAGTCGATCAACAAACTTTCTGTAAAAGTGCGTTCTTTAATTACTTGTTGAAGTCTGTGGAGTTCTAACGATAGCTGCCTGCGAGCTAACAAATTTTCTACGCGCAAGTGCAGTTGGCTGGCATCTATGGGACTTACTATCAAATCATCAATTCTGCCTTCGAGTTGTTTGGAACTCAGCAAAAACTGCTGCTCGGAAAGAGTCGGCGTTTGGGAATTTATCAATAGCAAAAACGGTAAAAAACTAGGCTCCACCGCAGTTTTTAATGTTTCAACCATGTGCCCGATACGATCGAAGTTTGCCTCGTCGAGAATGCACAAGTCAAAAGCTATTTTTGGAAGAATAAATTCTGAGTTTGGTTCGGAAGTCCAATCGAGTAGCATCACCTCATGCTCAGTGTTGAGGTGTGCGATCTGCAAGGGTTGTTGGTAGCGATCGAGCGAGAGCAAAATGCGGCTCATTAGTTTGATGATTTCCCAATGACTAATGATTAGATGTCCAGTAAATTCACCCATTATTAGGTTTGTAGTGAGGACTTCAGTCCTCAAAAAACAGAGGACTGAATTCCTTACTACGAACCAATTTTCTAGCGCAGGTTTGTAATGAGGACTTTAGTCCTCAAAAAACAGAGGACTGAAGTCCTGACTACAAACCTATTTTATAGCAGGTTTGTAGTTAAGACTTCAGTCCTCAAAAAACAGAGGACTGAAGTCCTGACTACAAACCTATTTTATAGCGCTCGATCGACCGGACGCGATCGGACTAATGACTGATGACTAATGACGCCAGGACTCATGACTCATGACTCTTTAAGGCATTCCAATTCCAATCAAAGAATCGAACGGCATACAGCTAGAGTAGCGCTCCCCGGACGATAAAACCGCAATCAGCCTCATTTGCCAGTCGGGCATAATCTGCAAATCCGCCCAGGGTACTGCTATCTCCAAACATTTATCCAATCCCACTTGGGCCCGGCTGAGGCGGGGCTGCCACTCATCGCCCTCTCCTGCTTCGTGAAACCCAATCGATTTCGTCAGCAAATTAATCTCTAACTGATGGTGGAAGCGATAGTTGATGGGTGCTTCATCGGGCAAACCTGACAGCGGAATCAAGCTGTTGTGCATCGTGCGATCGGGATAAAACCAGAACAAGTTTAACTCCGGCGGGCAATCAATGCCCGGCCGCACCCCAGCATTGAAGTCGGCGCGAAGGTAAAAATTCAAGTGATCTACGCCGTACCAAAGCCGCTGAATTGCCGCACTCCGGTGCATCGTACCCCTTGCTCCCCCAACTTCAATCCGGCCGGCTTTGTCCCAATCCTGTTCGTTGCCGATACCGTCGATAATCGGGTGAATAAAGCTCAGCGGTTGGTGGTCGCCTTGAACCTCGTGTGCCTCTACTTGTCGCAGCACTTCCGGGGGTACAGGCTCGCCGAGAGCTTCGTAGATTGCTGCTACGTGTTCGCGGAATAGCCGATCGAACATAGCATCTTGATTCGACGTGTGGCCTTCGCCAAACCACCAGAACCAGTCGGAACCTTCCGCCGCATAAAGCGCTTCCCAAGCTTCGGGATTGCTTTCTTCCGTGGCCTCTGGATGGTTTGCCAATACTTGTCTCGCCGCCCCTAACAAATCCCAAGCGCGATTTTTGGCAGGATCTCCGATCCAAGTTGTCAGGGAACCGTCTACCCAGGAACCGGTATGCAGTTGGGCGGCGGGTATTGTTTCGGTGGCGGGGAATTTGTCGAGAAATTCCGACACTGTGACTAATTGGATATCGGGATTGTCGCTGAGAGTTTGATAGAGTGATTCTAAGAACGGTTTGCCATCTTGAGGATAGAATTCCCAGCAATTTTCGCCGTCTAGGGCGATCGTCACCAACCACGGATTTTCTAAAGATGTGTGGCCGTCGGGTTGTCGGTGTTTGAGAGTTCTGCCGATCGCCTCCAAGTGTCCCACCAAATCCGACGCTGCCTTCTTCGGTTCCATCGAACCGTAGGTAAAACCAATCAAATCAGACAACCTGTGGTCTCTAAATACGATCGCCAAATCGCCATCAGGAGTTTCTAAACGATAAGGGCGATATAACAATTCTGGTTCGCAAACATTCCCCGCCCCATCGCGGTGAAAAAAGTGTTTAATTGTCCACCCCAATACCGCCTCATCCGAGACAATCCATTTAAACCCTTGTTTAGCAATGTAGGGCAAAATTTCCGGGCTAACTGCCTGTTCCGACGGCCACAAACCCCGCGGTTTACAATCAAATCTGTCTTGATACATATCCCAAGATTTTCTCAAATGTCTGGGAATATCTTCAGCCCACTGGAACCTATGTTCTGGCAGAGTCATGTTAGGAATCGCTATGCGGCCGCCATTTGTGTCAGCAAGCAGCGGCAAAATCGGGTGAGTGTAGGGGGTTGTGGACACTTCCAACTGTCCCTCAGCTTGCATTTTACGGTGCTGGGGAATGATTCTGGCGAGGATTTCTTTTTGTTTTGAATAGATCTTTTTGCGATCGGCCAGATTGAAATTTTGTCCTTGTTTCAGCCACCCTGCAATCTCGGGGTCATCCCAAAACAGCGGATCGATCCAAGCTAAATTGTGCCACGCCAGCAAGTCACCAAAATCCTGCACTTTCCAGTTTGCCAAGCACCATTGAATCCCTTTTTCCTGCCGCTGAGTGTAGAGTTGAGCGTACCGGGGATGCGGCTGAATCAGGGTGTGGTAGTTGGCATCAAAGAAGTGTTCTAAAATGAACTCTTGTTCAGCGATGTTTAAAGTTTCTGCTGGCTTGAGAGTTACCGCCAAGTAAGGGTCTAATGCTTTGTCGGCGATGCAGTCTTCTATCTGCAAAATTAAGGACGGAACCAGGTTTACAGTTTGATGCAGCTTGGGATATTTTGCCAGAATTAGGACTAAATCCAAGTAATCTTTGACTCCGTGCAAGCGCACCCAAGGCAGTCGATACTCGGATGCTCCGGCGCTAGTGAACGATCTTGATTTGTAGAGGGGTTGGTGTTGGTGCCAAATGAAGGCTACGTAAAGGGGGTGAGACATTGATTTTGGTAATGGGTAATGGGTAATGGGTAATTATAATTTGTAATTGGTATTTTGTAATTGGTATTTTGTAATTGGTATTTTGTAATTTTGTCAGGAATGCTTAACTTCTATCTTTAGGGTGATGAACAGCGCAGATTGTCCCTATTAAGTAGCGCTTCCAACTTCTCAATTGCAGGTTGATGCTGCACACATTACTACCATCGAGTAGCACATAAAACTACTTTTTGTATCTAGGGCTTTCATTCAATTGATATTTGACCGCTTGAGGGCGACCTTTAACTCGAAGGAAGAGGATTGGATTCAGTTGACAGTTGACAGCAGCCTCTATCTAGAAGGAAGATGATTGGAGTAATGAATCGTCTTGTTTTAATTTCTCCTTAAAATGGACAGGCTTTCAACCAATTCTTTCTGGTAATAGCGGTAAAAGCTTTAATAGCCAGTCAACTAGAATTATCTTCATTTCCGTACAGTCATGAATTAACACTCAGGCTGGTAAATTCTGGATTAAAATCACCTGTCGCTATATAAGGAATTGAAAAAAGGTAACAGTCAACCGTTAACAGTCAACTGTCAACTGTCAACTGTCAACTGTCAACTGACTAATTACATTACCTGTTCGACTTCAGAAATTTCAGGGATTGCTTCGCGCAGGCGGCGTTCAATGCCCATTCTCAGAGTCATTGTGGAACTCGGACAAGAGCCGCAAGCTCCTTGCAGTCTCAGGTGTACTACTGGGCCGTCGATTTCTACCAGTTCGACGTTGCCACCATCTGATATCAGGTAGGGGCGCATTTCATCGAGAACTGTTTCGACGTTATCTCTGGTTAGTGCTAGTGTTGTCATATTTTGCCTCAAAAATTATTCGTACAATTGACTTAGTTCGATCGTACCGTTACTTGCCGTTAAATGAAGTTGAGTCCGAGACACTAATCGCAAAACCCGCTTGCTCCAACAAAACGGATTTTGCAATTAATCCTTCCCAGAATGACTGCAACTGTAGGAGAGATTCCCCCACCTGGGTTGTCATCCATCGTTGCCAAGTCTTTAATCTTCAACGCGCAACTCGAAAAGGGTATAACCCTAGACTACTGCTGGTTCTAGCAGTTTGACGTTGGAGTAGTTAAACTCGGTTGTTGTCAGTTGACCTTTTTCTTTCGATCGCACTACTTGCTTGGTCATGACATAATAGTCGCCTATCTTGTCAAAGGTATCTTCAAATTCCAGTTCTCTGGTGATTTCGTTGGTTTCGGGGTTGCGAAAAACGGCATCGTAATGACTAGCCAAAGAACCTTCGGGTGTCTCTAAGCTTTTGTGCGTGTCAATGACGAAAGCCATGCGACCCATCACCCGGCTGACTTGACAAATTGACAGACCTCGGATTTTATAATTCGAGCCCATTGAGTCGCCTTGCACTAAAATATCCACAGCGTCGGTACTGTCCTTCTCGCCGAGGGTGAAGCTGTTTTTGCCGTGGGATTTTTCAAATGTCGATCGCTTCCGGTGAGTCACAATATCGCGCATTTGAGTGTAAACGCTCTGCTTTACTTCCTCATCGGCAATGCCACTGACTTCCACTGTCATGTCTGGTTTAATGGAAACATGACCCGTATATACTTCGTCGCCTTGCTTGAGTTCAATATCGGCGCTGTAACCGGGAAAGTTGGCATCCCAGGTGTAACGGTGTTCGTAAGCAGCGCGAAACAAATCGCGAGCGTTGGCTGGCTCTGTCATAAATCTCTCTTTCTATTTACACCCATCTAGTTTAGCGTAACCGCTCCTGTGCCCTGCATTGACGGCAGGGGCGGGTTGCCGACTCTCGCAGGTTCCCGAATGGGGTGCTGTCGCTAGGCTATTAACTTTACCGCCACAAAAAATTACTTTCAGTCTCAGTTGCTATGATGTCAAAATAAAGTCACGCAATGACTGGTGATTAAGATCGCGATCGATCGCCATACATCACTCTTAGTTATGGGTTATCTTAAAAAAAACTTCTGTCCGCTTTTTAGAGTTTTCACCTGTGGCAACTATTAGATTCCCTAATTAATAAAATGCTAGAAACAATTTACAAATACCTAGAAACGTTGCAGGAACAAGTTAAGCATTTACCACCTCCCCAACAGGCAATTTTAATAAAAACTGTGGAAACTCTGTCAACTTCTTTGCAAGAAATGGCAACCAGCCGCCAGTTTGAAAGTGCGACAAATAACGCGGCAAAGTTAGTTGAGGCGGAAAATTTAAATCGTCTTTTGGAACGCACTGTCGCCCAGCAAGCGGCGCAACTCAGAAAGCTACAGGAGCAGTTGAACGAAGAAATCAACCAGCACCGCCGGGATAATAAAGCATTAACTAAAAGCGAAGCCAAACTTCAGGCTGCGCTCCGTAATTCTCCAGATATAATTACTATTGTTGGCTCCGACGGGCGAGTCCGATATCACAGCGCAGCGCTAGAGAGAGTTTTGGGTTACAAGCCAGAAGAGAGAATTGGCAAGTTTCATGGCGAGTTGATCCATCCAGACGATTTGCTGAGTTGGAAGGCATATTTTGGCAAGTTGCTAGAATTTCCTGGAGTTGGGGCGACAATTGAATATCGCAAACGCCACGCGGACGGTTCTTGGATCTACTTGGAGTCGATCGGCAATAGTTTGCTTCACGATTCTAGCGTACAGGGAATTCTGATTGCTTCCCGGGAAATTGAGGGACGCAAGCAAGCAGAAAGCGCACTCCTGGAGTCGCAACGGCACTACAAAATTATGTCACAAATTACTTCGGATTTTGCCTATTCTTTCAAGGCACTTCCCAACGGTAACTTTGTTTGTGAGTGGGTAACGGAAGCTTTGGCGCGCGTGAGCGGTCATCTTCCTGAAGAATTAACTGCCTCGGGCTGGTGGAGTTCAGATATCGTTCACCCTGATGATAGGGAAATGTTAATTAAACAATTAGAAGGCTGTACTTCTAGAGGTATGGGAGTCAATGAGTATCGAATTGTTAACAAAAATGGTGGTGTGCGCTGGGTGCGGGACTGCTGGCAAGCCGTGTGGGACAAAACTGAAGGGCGGGTTGTTCGTTTGTGGGGCGCTTGTCAGGAAATTACCGATCGCAAGCAAGTAGAATTGAAACTGCAACTCGTTAACAGAGTTTGGCAAGCCCAGATTGCATCGGCGCCGCTGGCGATTAACTGTACCGACAATGACGGCCGCACCCTTGTCTGGAACCGCGCCGCCGAAGAACTTTTTGGCTGGACTGCTGCTGAGGTTTTGGGTCAACCATTGCCGAATATTCCTGAAGGACAAAAGCAAGATTTTTACGCGCTGCTGAAATCTGCGGGTAATGGCAAACCGGAAAACGGTTTGGAAGTGTCTTTGCCCAAAAAAGACGGTAGTTCGATCGACCTTTGGCTGTTTGCCGCACCCGTACAAGATGCAGGCGGCGAGACAGTCGGCAGTATCAACATATTTTCTGACCTTTCAGAACGCAAGCGCATAGAAGATGAGCGCCAAAAACTAGCATCCCTGAAAAATATGGAAGAACCTTTTTGGGCCCGCTATGTCAGCCGCCCGCCAACCAAGAAAAAAGATGGGGATAACTAATTCCCTCAAGCATATAGCGGTTCTCAGAAAGATTCGCGGATGTTGTTGGGCTTGGGCCCTCTTGGTTTAAGCGGTTATATAAGCTGTCAGTCATACCTCATCTTTTTGAGAAAGGCTATAAGTTAAAAACACTAAAAGTCCGAAGCAGCAATCTTCTGCTGGCGATATCATCTCCGGTAAAATAGCCGTTGCAGATTTGTAGTAAGGAAGTCGGTATTCTGAGTTTTATTAGTACGGACTTCCTCACTACAAAGCTATTCGATCGATCCCACATAATATCATAATAAATACACCCTGATTCTACCTTTATTATTTGCTATGCTGTGTTAGACACAACCCTAATGACCTAAAAATAATTTAGTAACCAGCTATCGAAGTTCTTGAAAAAATCTATAGCAATCAGAGCGGATTGGCACAAGATAAAAACTTTTTTGTCTGGCTAGACTCCTTGTTGAACAAGGATTTAAATTTTTCTAGAACTAGCAAATAAATTAGTATTGCTATATTGCTATATAGATGCAAGTGTCACATTTTCCAGGCAGAAGACTTGTGTGCCCGATCAATATTCGAGTTTTTGAATGCGGGAATTGCATCTTTACTTGTTTAGAGATTTTTGCTGACTCCTCAAAGCATCTAACTCTACGTGAGCCTGACAAGCTTTACTTGACTGAATGGAATCTAAGACATTACCAATTACCTTGGAAAGATGGAGAGCCGAACGGTGAGCTTCTTGGATAAAAGCTCTTTCCTCTATTGGATCGTCGGCCATATCATCTACAGTTAGTTGTAGATAGCCGATGATGTGATTTAGTGGAGTTCGCAGCTCGTGGGATGCGGTTGACAAAAACTCTTTTTTAAACTGGGATAGTTCTTTTGTTCGCTGGCTGCGCTCTTGGTAGAGGGTGGCTAGGGCGATCGCACTTCCGACTTGATCCGCAACTTCTTCTGCGAATTCGATCTGGTCTTGAGTCCAAGGTCGATCGGCATTACCATCATTCCCTGACAATCCGCCCTCGCACCGGTGCAAGCTAATTATGCCATTAGGTTTATCTTGATAAGCGGTAGCGACCACTAGCAGCGAATGCCGTTCAAAAGGATCGTCGGCTCCTAACGATTCTACTACCACCGGTTTTAGGGTCTCTAGAGCTTGAGTAATATGAGGTGCTGACGTGAGCGAGATTTTCACTCCCAGCATTGGTAGAAATGGTTCTTGGCAGTATTCAGCAGCCACTGTGACTTGCTGGCTAGAACTTTGATAGGGACAAATGATGCAACGGCTGACACCTAATGTTTGTCCGAGAGAGTTAACTGTTTGTTGCCAAATGGTATCGAGATCCAAAGTTCGACGAATCTTTCTGCCAATTTGGAGCAAAAGTTTTTGCGATTGAGCTGATACTTGCTGATTCATAGCAACCCTCTTTCTACTAGACTGGCAAAAGTCTACCACTCCACCAACACAGCAGAAATTTACTTAATTTGCCAGACGCAAACTGTTCAAATAGAGGTTTGCGTAATTACACTTAAATGTTCCCACACTTAGTCAAAAAATACTATCTATTGCAAGGATCTTTACAATATCTTTACAATTCTCACATAAAACTAAGAACGTCAAGTTTTCTTAATATAACTTTACAATAGGGCTGTGGAAGTTAAATCAGTCCTATGGGTGGGCATTCAGTTCTGGTAAGGTTAGCGATTTTTTGGGGGGGTTTATTCGCAGGTGTGAGCCGCGAAGAGACAGAGCGAGATGATCTGTTGTCCTACCCCCCCCAATGCCATTGATGCGAATTCTGCGTGGGTTCGGCAGCGGTGGGGCGATCGGTCTGAGTGGAAAACACCGAAGGAGGGAGATTGGTGGCGGACAAGGTAAAATTTGATACTGCGACGGGCAATATAACTGTGTTATTATGAAAACCACCAATTATCAATGATTTTTATGCGCGAATTTGTAATCAGGGATACACCGATCCCGACATAATCAACTGAGTGATATACAAATTTGTAAGTGGTAAGTGGTAATTGGTAAGTGGTAAGACAACTGGCGAGACACCCAAGTTGAGAACAGCTATAGCTATTTTTTATTTCTTGCTTCTTGCTTATTCCCTCCTTTGCCTGCGGACAAGTTTTGCTTCTTGGTGATTTGCTCGGGCTTCTGATCTCGGACTTCTGGCCTCAACATCTATCCGTTAAATCGGTCAAATCCCTGAAACTGATTCGTTTCCCCACGTCCTTGAACGTCGCGACGATCCAATACGCTTGGGATAAGCTTTCAATAGTGCGACCTCTACCTAGAAGGAAGAGGATTGGAGTAATGAATAGTCTGATTTTAATTTCTCCCTCAAAGACTTGGGGCTTTCAACCAATTCTTTCTGGTAAAAACAATGTCTTGCATTTAGTTTGTATCTTTGGGGCGGGCAGGATGCCTACCCCACAAGAGTTTTAATCAAATGAGTTGATCTTTGGGGCGGGCAGGATGCCTACCCCACAAAAGTTTTCATAGATCGGATATCGCTTTTATGGATAGCGTTCCTCTCTTCGGATAACCCAGAACTGAAGCAATTACCGATGACCAATTACCAATTACCAATTACCAATAATTAATTTTTCAAGAGCGGTTCTTGATAAAGCACCACAGTAAAAGTAACAGTCGAGCCGAGTCCTTCCCCCATACTGTAAAAATTTACTGTGCCACCCATGGCTTCTACCAGTTTTTGAGAAATAGCCAATCCCAAACCAGTGCCGCCGTATTGTCTGGTACGAGCGCCGTCCACCTGAAAAAATGACTCAAATAATTTATATTGCTTGTCTAGAGAAACCCCAATGCCAGTATCGGCAACTCGGATTTTCACAATTCCGGGTAACTCCTGGTTGTTAACAGTTACTTTTTTCTTAATAACTTCGGCACTGATGCGAATTCCGCCTTCCTTGGTAAATTTAATTGCATTGCCGGTGAGGTTCAAAATTACCTGAAGCAGGCGTTGGTAGTTGGCATACAAAATAATCTCGTCCTCGATGGCTGGTGTTTGGATTTGAAATTGCAATCGCTTTTCTTGCACTTGAACCCGTGTAAAGTTCTCCACTTGCTGCAAAAGTTCGCCGAGTTTGACTGGAGCGAGGTCTAACTCCATTTTGCCAGCTTCGATTTTAGCGATATCCAAAATATCGTTAATCACATTGAACAAGTGTAATGCCGATTGATAAGCTTCTTCGATAAATTGGTGCGCTTCTTCGGGGTCATCTGCCATGCCATCCAGAACCAGTTTCAGGAAACCGAGGATGCCGTTGAGGGGGGTGCGGAGTTCGTGGGAAGTATTGGCAAGAAATTGACTTTTAAGTTGGGAAAGGGCGACGGCTTCGGCACGGGCTTGTTCTAATTCTTGGTAAAGTGTAGCGTGGGCGATCGCGCTGCCGACTTGAGCGACTAACTCGCGGGCAAATTCGAGTTCGACAGGACTCCATTTCGGGGAATTGCCGCAGCGGTGCAAACATATCAGGGCATTGGGTTGGTCTTCATAGAAGGTAGCTGCTACGAGCACGGAATGGCGATCGAAGCGATCGACAATGGGGGAGGCGTAATCGACTGCTACGGGTTTTAACGTGGCTAAAGTTTGAATCCAGCCCGGCTGTTCGGCTGCGCGCAGTTGTAATCCCAGCATCGAAGAGTAAGGTTCTTGGCGGTACTCAGCTACTACTTTAAAAGTTTTCGATTGGAGATTTTCGATTTGATCGGCAGACAGCGGGGGCGATCCATCGCTGGCAATTGAGTGTTGCAATTCTGCTGCTAGATCTGGATAATTTTGCTGATTTTCTGAGATCGGGAAGGGGGAAATTTCGAGGTTTTCGCTGTCTTTTTTGGAGGAACAGATGATACAGCGGCTCGCGTTCAAAACTTCACCCAAACTGTTAACTGTTTGCTGCCAAATTGTCTGTAAATCGAGTGTTCTGTGCAGGTTTTGAGCGATTTGGGAGATAATTTTGCGATCGATTTCCGAGTAGGTAGTGAGCGGTCTACCGATGAGGCTGGCTGGATACAGCATTTGTTGGCTGGCGTCGGAGGAAGATGGCAAAGCTGGATATGCCATGAATTCTGGGGAATCTGCCGACAATTGTACGGGTTTGTCCGACAGCAGCCTGCCCATAACTAAGACTTTTGTAGCTTTACCGTTGGAGTCGATCGCCGGAGTGACTGTCAAATCGAAGAGAAAATATTGTTCGGCGTGGCAAAATGGATAGCTAAACCTTTGGGGGACAAGGGTTTCGAGCGCCCGCCGCAGGCGTTCGAGATAAGGTGCAGGGGCGATGGGTTGCAGGGTTTCGCTAAGGGGGCGATCCTCTTCGAGGGCTTCGCTAACGACAATTTCTTCTGCTGTGAGGTTGTACTCCTCGGCTTTTTGCCAGTAAAAAGACAGATATCGACCCCTTGCGTCTTGGGTAAATACTAATTCTGCCCCTAACTCTTGAAAAAATGCTGTAGAGGCGAGGTTCGATCGCCGGAAATCTGTGTTAGAGTCCATCAGATTAGGGGATAAAAGTAATTCTGATTTTGAGTATTGAGTTTTTGATTTAAAATTTAAAACTCAAAATTGTTTTGGGTTTTGATAATTAAGATGTGAGTTATGGTAGAAGCAATAAGGAAGAGTGGAGAGTTGACAGTTGATAGTTGACAGAAGAGCCCGAAAAGCCGGTCGTTGGGTTGACAGAAGAGCCCGATCGCGCAAGACAAGGGTTAACAGAAGGAAGAAGGAATAAGCCCTTGCGGCTTCCTTCGGCTAAGCCGTATAAGTCGCTCAAGCTAAAAAGATGGAAGATGCAAGATTGAAGATGGAAGATGCAATCGAGCGCATTAGTTTTAGCAATTAATAAATTCCCCGCGATCGGGCACGGTGGCTATATTAATTGACTGCAAAGTAGTTGGCTTTTTAATGAATGATTCACAGGTCGAGACTCGAAACTCAGAACTCTTTTAGACTTCTACCACAGCATTTTTAGTTATCAATAATTTCCCCAAAAATTAATTTATAACTCAACTCAAAACTCAAAACTATTTGTTGTCAGCAGTTTTCGGTAATTTAAAAATACAACTTAAGATGTAGGAATTAGTAGTCTGCACATATTAACTATCGAGTTTAAAAATTCCGCCAAAAGTTGAGGCTGCCAAAAACTCAAGTCGGGGACTGGCGATCGCATTTTTGCCGTCACAATAGAAAAGCTCCTTCTACTTAACCAATATTGCTCCGAACCACCTGTATTTCGCCCGGAAATCTGCCGGAGTTATCTCGCCGGAGCTCGGACGATCTAAATTTCACACCCAGAAATTTTATGCCCAGCAGATTTGTGCGCGCCGTAGGAGGGCGAGACAGGAGACAACCTCAGTCGTTCCATTCGCCGCGGGGCGGGACAGGAGGGGTGCGACGCAAACTCATAGCCTGATCGTCTTCGCGACGCTCGCCTCTGAGCCACTGCTTGATTGCTGTTTCAATGACTTTGCTGGGGTCATTTGTCAAGTGCTTAATTTGGTCTAGCAGTTCAGAATCTATATGGATAGATAGTTCCACTTTTTCTGACGAACTGTGGGAGTGTATACTTGACTCGCTCATACTTAAAAAATCCTAGTTTTAATTCTTAAGTTTCAATTCCTTCTAGGAATTTACGCCTTTTTGTTTTGAAGGAAGTGTTTTGAAGGAAGTGATGCCTTATCCCTAGTAGAGATGCACAGCGGCTCAAAACCTGTATTTTTTACACCCTTGCCGCCCCGCTTCCGTCATTTGACCAAATTATCTGCTTCTTGTCAAGCGCTAGCAACTTCTCACCAATATTTTTCAGTTTGCTATCCGCCTCTGTAGAGTAACCTGACGCCAAAAATGGGTACAAGCGCCCGACAATCGTGGTGCTCGGCCCAAAATTTTAGACCCCTGCTCGATCTCCCAGATTTATCGGTTGCGGAGTAAGTTGAAAATCGTTCTCCTTTTTTGAACTCGATGCTCGCGCTCGCTCAAGTCTCACGCCGCAGTCTCCAATCTCAAATCTAAATCTGTTGTGCACCCCGAAGTCTAAAATCTCTAATCTCAAATGGACTGGGCTGTTCGTTTGATGCGGGATGCTGCCGATCGCCTTTTTCTCAACTGTTCCAGAGTTTTCTGTAAAAGAACAAAGACAAAACTTTTTCTGAGGAGGGCGTCTAGGCTGGAGCAGGCTAAAAAACATAGCATAAATACAATGGCTTTGTCAACCCACAACCGAGAAAAATTTAAATTCTATTTAAGTCTCTAAATGACTATAAATGACTGTAGATTGAATGAAGTTTTATAATATAACAAAAGTCAATCTTTTGCCGATAGGTTTTATGACAAACGTTCCTGTATCTCGCATTCGTAATTTTTCGATTATTGCTCACATCGACCACGGAAAATCGACTTTGGCCGATCGACTGTTGCAGGCGACTGGGACTGTGAAGGCACGGGAAATGAAGGAGCAGTTTTTAGACAATATGGATCTCGAACGCGAACGTGGCATTACGATCAAGCTGCAAGCGGCTCGGATGAATTACACTGCCAAGGACGGTCAGGAGTACGTGCTAAATCTGATCGACACTCCCGGACACGTTGACTTTTCCTATGAGGTTTCGCGATCGCTCGCTGCTTGCGAAGGGGCGCTGCTGGTGGTAGACGCTTCTCAAGGCGTGGAAGCACAAACCTTGGCAAATGTCTACCTTGCCTTGGGAAATAATTTAGAAATTATTCCGGTTCTAAATAAAATTGACCTGCCGGGGGCGGAACCGGAACGGGTTAAAGGGGAAATTGAAGAAATTATCGGTCTGGACTGTAGCGGGGCGATTGAGGCTTCTGCTAAGGAAGGAATTGGTATTGATGATATTTTGGAGGCGATCGTGGAATTGGTGCCGCCGCCGCAGGATACTGTTGAGAAACCGCTGCGGGCGCTAATTTTTGATAGTTATTACGATGCTTATCGCGGGGTAATTGTGTATTTCCGGGTGATGGACGGAAGTGTCAAAAAGGGCGATCGGGTTTTGTTGATGGTTTCGGGGAAGGAATATGTCATCGATGAATTGGGCATTTTGTCACCGACGCAAGTACAAGTAGACGAACTGCACGCGGGAGAAGTGGGTTATCTGGGCGCGGCAATTAAGGCGGTAGCTGATGCTCGCGTCGGGGATACGATTACTTTGGTCAAAAAGCCTGCACCGGAGCCTTGGCCTGGTTATACGGAGGCTAAGCCGATGGTTTTTTGTGGCTTATTCCCGATCGATGCAGACCAATTTCCTGACTTGCGGGAAGCTTTGGAAAAACTGGAACTCAACGATGCGGCGCTTTCCTACGAACCGGAAACTTCTAGTGCGATGGGATTTGGTTTTCGCTGCGGTTTCTTGGGTTTGCTGCACATGGAAATTGTGCAGGAAAGATTGGAGAGAGAGTACAATTTGGATTTGATTGTTACGGCTCCTTCTGTGGTTTATCAAGTCACAACAATTAAGGGAGAAGTGTTAACAATTGACAATCCGAGTCACTTGCCAGATCCTCAATATCGGGAGAAGATTGAGGAACCTTATGTGCGGGTAGAAATGCTGTCGCCGGAAACTTATGTGGGGGCGCTGATGGAGTTGTCTCAAAGTCGGCGGGGCATTTTTATGGATATGAAGTATCTGAGTCAGGGGCGGACTACGTTGGTTTATGAGTTGCCTTTGGCGGAGGTGGTGACGGACTTTTTCGATCAGATGAAATCGCGATCGCGCGGTTATGCAAGTATGGAGTATCACATCATCGGTTATCGCGAAAATCCGTTGGTGAAATTGGACATTTTAATTAATGGCGATCCGGTTGATGCTTTGGCGATGATCGTGCACCGGGATAAGGCTTACAATGTTGGCCGCGGCTTGACGGAAAAACTGAAGGAGTTGATTCCCCGCCACCAGTTTAAGGTGCCGATTCAAGCGACTATTGGCGCTAAGGTGATTGCTTCGGAACATATTCCGGCTTTGCGGAAGGATGTGTTGGCGAAGTGCTACGGCGGCGATATTTCGCGGAAGAAGAAGTTGCTGCAAAAGCAGGCGAAGGGTAAGAAGCGGATGAAGTCTGTGGGTACTGTGGATGTGCCGCAGGAGGCTTTTATGGCTGTGCTTAAGCTCGATCGCGATTCGTAATTTGTCTGTAGGGCTTTGTTAGGAACAGGCAAGATGCCTGTTCCACAAACAGTCATTTTTCTTGTGGGGTTCTAGGAACAGGCAAGATGCCTGTTCCACAAAGAGTCAATTTTATCGTAGTTTTTTGCAATCACCTCGAACAGGCAAGATGCCTGTTCCACAAAGAGTAAATTTTCTTGTGGGATGGGCATCTTGCCCGTGCCAAAAAGGTTTATTGAAAATGATATAAGATGTTGATATAATTAACAATATAATTCTCACTTGAATTTACTATTATGACTACCAAAATATTACTGAAGTCGTCGGACAAATTAACTAACTTTTCATTGACAGCCGTCATCGAACAGGAAACAGAGGGAAAATATCAAGCGATGGTATTGGGTTTACCTGAATGTCAAGCTGAGGGAAATACTCGCGAAGAGGCGATCGCAAATCTCAGCCAACTTGTGACGAATCATTTAGAAAAAGCTGAATTCATTTCGCTAGAAATCCAAGAGCAAAAACCCGATAGCCCAGCTTTGACAATCCTGATCGAACAGGAAACAGAGGGAAAGTATCAAGCGATGGCTTTGGGTTGGGAAGAATGTAAGGCAGAGGGTAATAGCCGGGAAGAGGTTATTACCAATATTAGCTTAGTTGTGGGCGATCGGCTAGAGAAAGCCGAACTCATTTCTTTGGCAATTCAACCGCCCAAACCGGAACATCCTTGGATGAAGTTTGCTGGAATGTATAAAGACAATCCGCTATTTGATGAGGTGGTTGCTTATATGGAAGCCGATCGCAACACCCTTGATGAGGAAATGGGAACAGATTACCCACAAGTTGATGTGGAGATCGGAGTAAAATGAGTTTGTGGGTACTGGATACGGATTGTTTGACACTTTTTCAAAACGATCATCCGCTGGTAAAGCTGCGAGTTAGTCAGGTTAATCCTGAAGAGATTGCAGTAACAGTGATTACCGTTGAGGAACAAATGCGGGGATGGTTGAATGCGATCAACCAATCTTCTCAATCGGAGCGAGTAATCTGGGGTTATAAGGGATTTCTGGATGGAGTAGAGTATTTCAACAGTGTGAATGTGTTGAAGTTCGATCGCGATGCTTACAATTGCTATACAGATTTGGTGCGTCAAAAGATTCGCATCGGCACAAAAGATTTGCGGATTGCTGCTATTGCGCTTTCTAAAAACGCTATTCTGGTGACGCGGAACCGGCGAGATTTTGAGCGAGTACCGGGTTTGAGGTTTGAAGATTGGACAATTTGAGGAATTGGGTGAGGGATTAAATGCGATCGCACTTTTGGACATTAAGGGCGATCGCACTTTTGCAAATAAACCATCAGAGATTACTCATCATCATCTGCTTTACTACCTAAAAGTCCGAAAATTGCACCGACACCCATATTCCAAGTATCCTTGCAAGTCTCAAAAATGCGAATTTGTTGCGGAGATAGCCGATCTTCCATACTAAGCGATAAGGACACGCTTCCAGAAAGTAAGGTAATACAGACAACAGTTGCGAAGACGTACTCGAAAGGAGAGGGAGGTTGAGGAGAGGTATTTTTACGAATCATTTTAGGAGATTTAGGTTTAGCAGGTGTCATATTTGGTTGAGCTTTCATAATTGCTACCTTTTGATTGGTGATGTTTTAATCATAAAGGGCAAAACCTTGAAAGTCAGCCTGTGTATGGGTTTCAAATACTATGAGTTTGATATGCGTTTAAGATGCGTTTGATTGGCGATCGCCCGCTATAATACTTAAAAGGTTTGTAATTTGGCTATGACAGGCTCTCCAGAACTTATGGTGATAATTTTATCTAATGCAAGAAACAAGCTAATACGCGATTTCTAAAATTATCAAAATTAGAAAAGCCATACCCTTG
>NZ_JAEQCF010000162.1:0-4054 GCF_020738625.1 Microcoleus sp. PH2017_09_SFU_O_A | reverse complement strand
CAAGCCTATGGCTTTATGAACTTTGATAACTTTCGAGCAAGGCTATTAGCTTGCTTTTCTGATTAGGTTTGCTTATCACCTTGACTCCAGAAGAGCCGTTGTTTATCAAGAACAGCAAATTATTTAAGTTCAAGAGTTGTCAGTTTTGAGTCAAACAAAATTGCCAACGCAACTCACAACTCAGAACTCGCCAGTTGCGGTAGCGCTCCCTAAATTACTTGCGTTTAGAAAATTCTGAAATCTTCCAATCTATGCTCGCCATCAAGAAACGTTCTAGAGCTTTTAAATTGTCTTGTTGGATATTTTGAATAAGTTGAAACGCATTTTCAGACTGAACATTTGCCGAAAATTCGTCAGCGGTTGCTGGTGCTTTTTGCGATTGGGCTGGTTCAGAAGACGCCTCAAATCTGATTTGTGGGTGCTGATTTTCTTTTTCAGTCATTTCTGAGTCACCTCCTTGAGTGATTAGATACATAACCATGACTACAAATACAACTTATCTGTATCCGGGATTTGGGAAGTAAATTTTTCAGTCCCCGAGAATCGCAGTTACCAAGAGACTTGAAAGTTTTGAGTTCAGTTATCAGATATCTTCAACAGCACTTATGCACTTTCCCTCAGAAACCCATTCTTTTTGGGTAAGTCCTGTTGAATTAATACCTCGTATTTTCCGATAAAATAACCGCGATCCGGTTTTGAGTGAGGAATGCGAGTCCTCCATACAAACTAATTTCATTGCGCTCGTGACCGCAGGCACGATATTACCAGACAGAATTGGTTGAAAGCCCGCCCGCCCGGGAGAAATTAAAATCACGCTATTCATTACTCCAATCCTCTTCCTTCTAGGTAGAGGTCGCTCTTAAACTGTCAACTGTCAACTGTCAACTGTCAACTGTTGAAGCATTCCTAACTCACACACTGCCAGTGATGCACATCACTGAATTGTTATATTTACTTAACAGTAATATTTCCGAAATTCTGATATGGTTAAAGCTTAACAATTAATTTGACTGCGATCGCTCTCAAGCTGAAAGCAAGGGTCTGGAAAATATTAAGAAACTGAAGGTGTAGAGCCGATGGCGATTTATGTTGATACAGCAATTGTAGCGGAAGCCATACGGGCGAGCAAGTTCGGGTGGATAGCGGGAATTACTACTAATCCCACACTTTTGGCAAAAAGCGAGCTATCTCCTGAAGAGACACTAAAACAACTGGCACAACTGATTTCCGGGGAAGTCTATTATCAGCTAACAGCATCTGATTTTGATGGCATGGTAGTAGAAGGAAAGGCAGCTTTTGGATTAATTGGACAACAGACAGTTTTGAAAGTTCCAGCAACGGCGGCGGGCTTCCAAGCAGTAGCCCATTTGTCGCCGGAAATTCCTTGTGCAGTGACGGCTATTTACAGTGCAGCCCAGGCCGTTGTTGCCACAGAAGCCGGCGCCAAATATGCGATCGCCTACGTGAATCGCGCCACCAGACTCCTCGGAGACGGTTTTGCTTTAGTGCGGGATATGGCAAATGTTTTGCAGAGAACGAATACAGAGATTTTGGCAGCCAGCATTAAATCGCCGGAAGAAGCGGTAAAGACTTTATTAGCCGGCGCTCATCATTTGACATTACCTTTGGACGTATTGCAAGCAATGGCCGTTCACGAATTGTCCCAGCAAACAGTAGATGAATTTGCCAAAAACGGGCGAGGAATTTTCGGATAATACCAAATCCCTTTGCAAAATCTCTTGATTATTTTGTAATTGGTAATTGGTAATTGGTCATTGGTAATTGTTAATTGTTAATTGTTAATTGTTAATTGTTAATTCTGTCAACAGTCAACAGTCAACAGTCAACAGTCAACAGTCAACCGATTATGGCATTCGCCAAATCTTAATCGTGCGATCGGGACTGCCGCTGACCAAAGTCTTGTTATCTCTAGAAATAGCCACAGAATTCACAAACTGGCCGTGACCAGAAAGAGTGTTTCTTTCTTTCCCCGTCTTCAAATCCCACACTATAATATCTCCGCCCCCGCTGATCAAACTGCGACTGTCGGGACTAAAGGCGATCGTCCTCACCCAGCTCGAATGGCCTTTAAAAGTGCGAGTGCGCTTCCCGTCTTGCACGTTCGACAGACGGATCGTATTGTCGCTGCTAGCACTAGCCACAACTTGACCGTTCGGGCTAAAAGCCACAGCATTAACCGCGCCCCCGTGACCGGTGATAATTCTTCTGACTTCTCCGGTGTCAAGATTCCACAAACGCACAGTCTTGTCCTCACTGCCACTAGCGAGAGTTTGACCGTCTCGGCTCAGAGCGATCGCGTTTACTCCTCCGGTGTGACCGGTCAAAGTCAGCAACCTGCTGCCGGTTCTGACATTCCACAAGCGAACAGTTTTGTCATCGCTCCCGCTAGCCAGATTTTGACCGTCGCTGCTGAAGGCGATCGCGTTGACAGGGGCTTTGTGAGCAGGAATTGTCCGCACCCGCCGCCCCGTCTTCAAATCCCACAAAATCACATTATTGTCATTGCCGCCGCTGGCCAAAGTCGAATTGTCCGGGCTCACCGCTAGCGTGCTAACCGATTTTTTAGAATGCACCGGATTCAGAGTCCGCACCAGGCGTCCCGTCTTCAGATTCCAAATTCTAATCGTCCCAAAGCTGGCGCTGACCAAAGTTTGACCGTCCGGCGACAGGGCGATCGCATTTACACTTCCGACATTATCCAAACTTCTTTGCAAAAACTGACTGCTAGGCAAACTAGAAAGCAGCCACAACGGATTTGCCGGAAACACCCCGTAACGCATCGAACCATAAATTTGAGACGCGCCAATACCCAGCATCAAAACAGCAGCGCCCGCCACCAACTTCTTTTTCCAATCTAAAACCTCTTGCTCCGACTGGTTCAAGCCACCAGAATTCAGAGGTTTGAGGCGGTTGATGGAAGTCTGCTTCGTCGCCCCAGACACCCCGGAAGTTCCGCGAATTTTAGTTTGTCCCGTCGTCGGCAACTGAGTTGGTAACTGAGTTTCCGCACCGTCAAGATTAATTTCCTCCAAGCACTGCAAAACCATCTGCGGACTTTGAGGTCGATTTCCGGGAAAAGGCGCCATCAGGTAATCGATGACATTAGCCAAGGGGTCGGAAACCTGAGGAGCTCCTTTGCGCCACATTAATCTGCCCGTGCGGGGGTTCTCTGGGAACGCAGTCGGTGGCTTCCCAGTCAACAAATAAACAAAAGTGCGCCCCAGAGCAAAAAAATCCGACTGCGGAACAGCCTTGCCATTAGTTTGTTCGGGCGGGGTATAGCCAGGGGAAACAATACCAGTGACATTTTGCCCCTGGCCCACCTTAGCGAAATAAGTCGCCGACACTTCCCGAGCAGTCCCGAAGTCAATCAGCACTAGCTGCCCGTTCGGCTTGCACATAATATTGTGCGGCTTGATATCCCGATGAAAATAGTTGAGTCGGTGAACTTGGTCTAAAATTTCCGACAGTTGTTTGAGCCAGTTCAGAGCTTGTTCTTGACTGATCGGGCGGCCCCGATGTTTCAGCCAGTCTTGCAAATTGGCCCCAGCAATTTTCTCCATCACCAGACAGTGAAAAGACTCTGTGCTGTGAGCTGGCGAAAATGTAAAATAACCGTCGCGATCGACCTTTGGAATACCTGGATGTCTCAGCCTGACCAATACGTCGGCTTCTTGCTTAAACAGTTCTACAGCTTTGGGATGTTCTTTCAGCAGGACTTTGAGCACTCTTCGGGCGCCGTTGTCGTCCACTTCAAATGTTCTGCCAAAGCCACCGCCTCCGAGAGGCGCGACTAGCCGATATCTACCTTGCAACAAAAGTTCAGACCCGCAGTGGATGCACGCGGATTTACCAGAGTTGGCTGGATCGGAGGGATTCGGGCATTTGGGATTGAGGCAATAACTCACGAAGCCACATAACCCTGATTGAGGTTGCTGCTACACAAAACTTAGCTAAACTTTCTCAAGTCTCACTATTCAATCAAGATTGCTCTTGAAGGGTCTGCTTCCTGCTTCACCCAAGGGAGTCGGCT